>QMYG01000026.1 GCA_003662535.1 Candidatus Bathyarchaeota archaeon | reverse complement strand
CAGCCGTCTACGTGCAAATATTACGATAAAACTATTAAATGAGATTACTCAGGTAGGGTTGGTGGTAGAGGTTGGCGAAGAGAGCCCTCTATTTTAAGGCTAAAGAACTCAAAACAAGCACAGCGGATGCCAAGGATGTCGAAGTTGCTATCGGAAGAATCTACGAGGAGGACTGGGAGGAGCCTCTCGGCCCAACGCCCTTCCCGAGCATAAAAGACCTGAGAGACTGGGACTTCAAGCTCCTAAGCAGGTACAGACCCTACTACCTGCCCTACTGCGATGTCTGCTGCCTCTGCACCTTCGGGAAATGCAACCTCTCACAGGGTAGACGGGGGGCCTGCGGCCTAGACCTACGGGCCCAGCTCTCAAGAATGGTCCTAATCGCCTGCTGCATAGGCGCAGCAACCCACGTCGGGCACGCAAGACACCTAGTTGAGCACCTCATCGAGAAGTATGGCAGAAGATGCCCAATAAACGTAGGAGAAGACGCGGTTGAAGTGGAAGCACCGGTAACTAGGCTCGTTTGTGGAGTGCGTCCCAAGACGCTGGGCGACTTGGAAGAAATACTGGACTACCTAGAAACAGAGGTTGTCCACCTGCTCTCCTGCGCCCACACGGGACAGGAGGGCCACTACCTAGACTTCGAGTCCAAGGTTCTGCACGCAGGCATGATCGACCAAGTGGGCATGGAAATTGCAGACATGGCCCAAATCTCCGCCTACGGCTTCCCGAGAGCGGCGCCCGACGCCCCGCTGGTGGAACTCGGCCCAGGAACAGTAGACAGGAGCAAGCCTGTGATTCTCGTAATCGGGCACAACGTTCCTCCAGCCGTAGAAATCGTGAACTACTTAAACGAGCATGGGCTCTACGGGGAGGTCGAGGTCTGCGGAATCTGCTGCACAGCCCACGACATAACCAGATACAGCCCCAAAGCCAAAATCGTCGGCCCGATCTCTTGGCAGCTGCGGTTCGTCAGGAGCGGCCTGCCAGACGTGATAGTGGTAGACGAGCAGTGCATCAGGACGAACCTCGTGGAGGAGGCCCAGAAGATTAAGGCGCCCTTCATAGCGGCCAGCGAGAAGAACTGCCAGGGCCTACCAGACAGGACAAACGACCCAGCGGACGAA
This sequence comes from Candidatus Bathyarchaeota archaeon, assembly GCA_003662535.1. Lineage (GTDB taxonomy): Archaea > Thermoproteota > Bathyarchaeia > EX4484-135 > B24-G1 > B24-G1. The sequence goes on along the minus strand of QMYG01000026.1, from coordinate 6,462 downwards.
ATAGTGGAAGACTTGGTCAGCGGGAAGGTTCCGGGCGTCCTCATACTAGACCCGGACAAGGTTGGAGAGGTCGCCGTAAAGACGGCCCTGAAGGTCGCCCCTCTAAGGAAGAAGTTTAGGTCTCTGCCCAGCCTCGAGGAGGTTGTCGAAGGCGCCAAGAAGTGTAAGGGCTGCATGGAGTGCATGAGGGCCTGCCCCAACAACCTGCAGATAACCCCAGCCATGAAGGAAGCCGCAAACGGAAACACCGAGGCCCTAGCCGCCCTCTACGACGACTGCATAGGCTGTGCGAGGTGCGAGAGCGCCTGCCCGGTCGGCATACCCGTGCACAGCTACATAATCGCCTCTGCAGAGAAGAAGATGCTAAGCGAAAAATACAAGGTAAGGGCGGGAAGAGGCCCAATTCAGGACATCGAAATCAGAAACGTTGGAGGCCCAATAGTCCTAGGCGAGATTCCCGGCGTCGTGGCTCTGGTTGGCTGTGCGAACTACCCGCACGGCGGCTTGGAAGTGGCTGAGATAGCGAGGGAGTTCGCCAAGCGGAGATACATCGTCGTCGCCTCAGGCTGCGCCGCCATGTCCATCGGGGCTTACAGGAACGAGGAGGGCCTGACACCCTACGAGGAGTTCCCGGGCGAGTTCGACGCAGGCGGCATAATTAACGTTGGAAGCTGCGTAAGCAACCCGCACATCGCCGGCGCCGCAATAAAGATTGCAAGCATCTTCGCAAAGCGGAACCTGAGAGGAAACTACGAGGAGATCGCCGACTACATACTGAACCGTGTGGGGGCTGTGGGCGTCGCTTGGGGCGCAATGAGCCAGAAGGCGGCGGCCATCGCCAGCGGCTTCTGGCGTCTAGGCGTGCCGGTCATCGTTGGGCCTCACGGAAGCAAATACAGGCGTATGCTCCTCGGCAGGAAAGACCGTGAGGAGGACTGGTACGTCTACGATGCGAGGACCGGCGAGAAAGTCTACGTTGGCCCGTGTCCGGAGCACCTGTTCTTTGCGGCTGAGACGAAGGAGGAGTGTATGGTGATGATTGCGAAGCTCTGCATGAGGCCCAACGACACGAGTAAGGGTAGGGCGATTAAGCTGACCCACTACATAGACCTGCATAAGAGGTTCTACGGCGTCATGCCCGACGACATACACCTCTTCGTCAGGACGAAGGCGGACATACCGCTCACGATGAAGGACGAAATACTGAAAATCCTCGAGGAGAAGGGATGGCAGGAGAAGCCCATACCAGACCCAACTCTCCTGCCGAGACTAATTAGGAAGAAAGGGGGGAGTGAGTAATGGCAACAGACCCTTGGCAGAGAGCCGAGATACCAGGCCCGGTGAAAGCCTCGGTCATCACCAAGTCAGACGTAGTTGTCGCCTTGCTGAAGAAGGCGAAGAGGCCGATACTGGTTGTGGGGCACGAAGCCGCCAAGATGGACATCGGCGGGGAGAAGCTCATAGACTACATCATTCGACTAGCTAAGGCGAAGAACATACCCGTCGTCGCCACAGCCCACACGATTAAGGAGTTCGTGGACAGGGGCTACACCCCAGCCGCATGGATGCCCGCCGTGGACATCGGGCAGAGGCTGCTAGACCCGGAGTGGAAGGGGCTAGACGGCCAAGGCCAATACGACCTGGCGCTCTTTGTCGGCATGCCCTACTACATGGAGTGGGTGATTCTGGCCTCTCTGAAGCACTACGCCCTAAACACGAAGACAATATCGCTCGACAGGTACTTCCAGCCACACGCCACATGGTCTTTCCCAAACCTGTCCGTGGACGAATATCGTAAACGACTTAAGGAGGTCCTCGAGAAGCTAGGAGGGGAATAAGGATGTCGATGTTTGAGGACATACCCGTAGACGTCGGCGTGATATACGAGGGAGAGAGAATCAGAAAGAACCAGATGTACGTGGAGTTGGGAGGCCCGAAGGTAGACAAGAAGTTCGAGCTCGTCCGCGCAAGGAGCATGGACGAGGTAGAAGACGGAAAGATAACGATTATCGGCCCGGACATTAAGGACATGGAGCCGGGGAGCAGGCACCCGCTCGGCATACTCATCGAAGTCGCCGGAAAAGAGGTGGAGGAAGAGCTGGAGGGCGTGATTGAGCGGAGAATCCACGAGTTCTGCAACTACATCGAGGGCTTCATGCACCTAAACCAGAGATACGACATCTGGCTCAGGCTGAGCAAGAAATCCTTCGAGAAAGGACTAAACAGCTTCAACATCATAGGAAAAGTCCTAGTGAGGCTGTTCAAGGCGGAGCTACCCTTCATAGAGAAGATACAGATAACCTTCATCACGGACCCGGACAAGGTCGCAGAAATGTATGAGGAAGCCCTGAAGGTCTACGAGGAGAGGGACGCTAGGGCCAGAGGCCTCAAAGACGAGGAGGTAGACACCTTCTACGGGTGCACCCTCTGCCAGTCCTTCGCCCCAACCCACATGTGCGTGATTACCCCCCAGCGCTACAGCAACTGCGGAGCCATCAGCTGGTTCGACGCCAGAGCCGCAGCCAGAGTGGACCCGAAGGGCCCGCTCTTCGAGATACCTAAGGGCGAATGCCTAGACCCAGTCAAAGGCGAGTATAGCGGTGCAAACGAGATGATAAAGAAGAAGACCCTCGGAGAAATCCAGAGAGTTTGGCTCTACACCGCCTTCGGCTACCCACACACGAGCTGCGGATGCTTCGAGGCAGCCGCCTTCTACATACCAGAGGTGAACGGCTTCGGCATCGTCCACAGGGGCTTCAGGGGCCAAACCGTTAACGGCCTAACCTTCGTCGCCATAGCAGACTCAACCGCAGGCGGAAGGCAGGTAGACGGCTTCCACGGAATCAGCATAGAATACATGAGGTCTCCGAAGTTCCTGCAGGCGGACGCCATAGGCGAGTGGTTCGGGAAGCCCCACGGAGGATGGAGCCGTGTCGTCTGGGTTCCAAGCGAAGTCCTAGAGCGTGTGAAGGACTTCGTTCCCCCAGAACTGCTGGACAAGATTGCAACCGAGAAGGATGTCAGCAACGTCGAGGAGCTGAAGCAGTTCCTCAAGGAGAGGGGCCACCCAGTCGTCGAGACTTGGAAGGAAATCGAGGAGGCCGCTGCACCACCAGCAGTCGAGGAGGCTGCACCACCAGCGGAGGCCGCGCCAGCGGCAGTCCCAGCCGCCGTAGGTGCACCCACAATAACGGTTGGTGGAGCAGGCATACGCCTGATACTTAAAAACGCAAAAATCTACGCAGAGAAGGTCATCATCAAGCCGGCCTCCTCAGAGAAGGGGTGAAAAACGCTTGCCTGAAGAGAAGAGCGAAGGCGAGCGGGTGATACGCTTCACAGAAGACTTCCTCAGACTACTCGCAAAATTCCAAGAGCTGGAAATCGAGGACGTCGCAATCGAAGCTGAGGAGCTGGAGATACACCTACCACCACCAGCCGTCATTCCGGTTGGAGCACCAGCTGCGGCTCCAGCGGTAGCCCCACCGGTGCTGAAGCCGACTGAACTCATCGAGGTCGAGTTCACACCACCCGTCATGGAGTACCCGGGCAAAGTAGTGGAGGTGACGATTGGCGCCACGAAGAGCGAGGGCGGAACTAGGGGGAAGACCTTAACAGTCGGCGGGGAGACGACGCCGCCCTTCTACCTCTTTGAAAAGGCGCCGCCGCATCCGCCGATAATATCGCTGGACGTGTTCGACACGAAGATTCCGCTCCCCAGAGCCTTAAAAGCCCACGTGAAGGACGTGGTTGGAAACCCAGCTGAGTGGGCGAGGCTAGCAGTAGAGAAGTTCGGAGCGGACATGGTAACAATCCACCTAGTCAGCACAGACCCCCTGAGGGAGGACACGCCTCCAAGCGAGGCCGCAAAGACTGTTGAGGAGGTGCTTCAGGCGGTAGACGTCCCAATAATAGTCGGCGGGTGCGGAGACCCGAAGAAGGACTTAGAGGTCTTCGAGAAGGTCGCTGAGGTCACCGCAGGCGAGAGGCTGATTTTGAGCACTATAACCCTAGACATGGATTTGGACAGGGCTGGGAAGATGCTGAAGGAGTCAGGCCACATAGCCCTAGCCTTCACCCCGATAGAGCTGAACATGGCTAGGGAGCTGAACAGGAAGCTCTACGAGTTTATCCCGAAGGAGAACATCGTGATGGACCCAACCACAGCGGCCCTCGGCTACGGCATCGAATACTCCTTCACCATCTTCGAGAGGGCTAGGCTGGCGGCACTCATGGGAGACCCGGAGCTACCGCACCCGCTCGTCTGCGCAGGAACAAACGCTTGGGCTGCTAGGGAGGCCTGGATGAAGGAGAAGGACCTCGGCCCCCAGTGGGGCCCGAGGGAGCTTAGGGGCCCGGCCTGGGAGCTCATCACGGCGGTAACGCACCTGCTGGCTGGAGCAGACATCTTCATGATGATGCACCCTGCAGCCGTCCGAACGATGAAGGAGATAATCAAACAGCTGCTGAACTACGGGGCTGGGAAGCCTGAGGAAATCGAGAACTGGGTCTCCGTAAGGCTCTAACGGAGGGAAAACCATTGTCCAAGAAGGAGATAAGCCCGATAGAAGTTTATGAACTGCTTCCGAGAACGAACTGCGGTGAGTGTGGAGAAGAGAACTGCATGGCCTTCGCAGTGAAGCTGGTGAACCGTGAAGCACGCCTAGAGGAATGCAAACCCCTGCTGAAGCCAGAATACAGGGCGGCCTACCAGAAGCTCTGGGAACTCCTCAAGCCACCAATAAAGGAGATCACAATCGGAACAGGGGACACAGCCGTAAAAATCGGCGGAAAACTCGTCATGTACAGGCACGAACTCACCTACCACAACCCAACAGCCATCGCCATAGACGTAACGGACGAAATGCCATGGGAGGAGGTCATGAAGAGGGTAGACGCAGTAAACGGCTTCCTCTACGACTACATAGGCATGAACCTAACCCTAGACATGATCGCCGTCCGCTCCACGTCAGGAGACCCCGAGAAGTTCAGGGACGCAGTGGCCAGGGTCATGGACACGACCAAACTGCCCCTAGTGCTGTGCAGCTTCGACCCAAAGGTGATGGAGGCAGGCCTGGAGGTCGCGAAGAACAGGAGGCCCCTCATCTACGCGGCGACGAAGGAGAACTGGCGGGACATGGCTGAGCTCGCCCTCAAATATGACTGTCCGCTCGTCGTTTTCGCCCCCAACGACCTGAAGCTCCTGAGGAGCATGGTTAAGACGATGCTGGAGTACGGCGTGGAGGACATCGTCTTGGACCCGGGCACGTTCCCCGGCGAGGGGCTGTCGGACACGATAAATAACTTCACGATGATTAGGCGTGCCGCCTGCAGGGAGGAGGACGAGCTTTTCGGCTTTCCGATTATGGGGACGCCGATAACCACTTGGACTGTCGAGGCTAACGCTGGGCTTCCTAAGGAGGTGTTGGCGTGGAAGGAGGCCTGCCTGACTGCGATGCTCATACTCAGGTACGCAGACATCGTTATCATGCACAGCCTCGAAGGCTGGGCGCTCCTACCCGTCGTCATACTGAGGGCAAACATCTACACGGACCCGAGGAAGCCTGTGGCTGTCGAGGCTGGGTTGAAGGTTTTCGGCTCCCCGGACGAGAACGCACCAGTGCTGCTGACCACGAACTACGCCCTGACCTACTTCACGGTCGAGGCTGACATAAAGGCGTCCGGCGTAGACTGCTACCTGCTCGTCGCCGACACCGAGGGCATAGCGGTCGAAAGCGCAGTCGCCGGAAGAAAGCTGACGGCGGACCTCATAGCAGACACGATAAAGAACTCCGGCATCGAGGAGAAGGTGAAGCACAGATACCTCATCGTACCCGGCAGGGCCGCTAGGCTTAAGGGCGAAATAGAAGAGCTGAGCGGGTGGGAAGTCCTAGTAGGCCCAATGGACTCCAGCGGAATACCAAACTTCCTCAAGGAGAAGTGGCCTCCCAAGGGGGAGTAAACTGCAAACCTACACATTTTTTGGCTTTTTCGGAGCTTCACAAAAAATTTTGGAGTTTTTGTCAGTCCGCATCAAGCTCCACTTTTACAGTCTACCTAGTAGGGAATAACCTCCTGAGCAGGGGTCTATAACGCCTCAGGTATGCCTCAAGCGTCGGGAACCTCTTCTTCGTCATGTCCACAGACTTTTTTGAATTCAGCCTCTTCACCAGCATGAGGACGTCCCTCGGCTTGCTGTACTCCTCCCTCGTCCCGTCTGGACGTAGACGCCACACATGGATGCAGTCATCCACAATGCAGTTAAGAACGCAAGCTAAGCAGTGGAGGCACAGCTCTTCGGTAACCGCAACCTTCCCCATACGCCAGTAGAGCGCATTCGTCGGGCACAGATCTATGCAGATTTTGCACTCAACACCCCAACACTTGTTCATATCTATGGTTATTCCGCCCTCCTCGAAGAGGTCCTGTATTTTTAGGGGGGCTAAGAGCTCCGCTCTACGGCTT
>QMYG01000025.1 GCA_003662535.1 Candidatus Bathyarchaeota archaeon | reverse complement strand
CCGTTCCGCCGCTAATACGGGTAAGGCTGAACGGAACCTTCACCAGGCCAGTCCTGAGAACCTACAGGAGAGACCTGATAATCGCCTACATGCTTGAGAGGTGCCTAGCGGTGAAGCTGGACGAGGAAAACGTCAGCTACGCAGGTGTGCAACACGAAATCGAAGTTCAGCTGGAGACGCCGATAAGACAGCTGGAGAGATACGCAGAAAAACTCCTGAAAAAAGCCAAGGGCGAGGAGAAGGAGCTTCTGGAGAAAGCCCTAGAATATGGGAAGAAGGCGCTCATGGAGGCTGGGGCATGGTAAGACTATTGGAGCTCAAGTTGAGGAACTTTAAGCATCTGAGGGGAAACGACGGAGAGGAGTTTGTTTTGAAGTTTCCGACAGGCGTCGTAGCGATTCAGGGGCCGAACGAGAGCGGCAAGACGACGCTCCTTCAGGCCGTGTGCTTCGCCCTCTTCGGGAAGAAAGCCCTCTTTCGTGGCGAAAGGCTGGAGGACCTCATACGTTTTGGGGCGAAGTTTGCAGATGTCAGCCTAACCTTCCGTGTCGGGGACACAGTCTACCAAGTTTATAGGCGCATAGCACGAGACGCACCCAGCCAAGCGAGGCTCTTCAAGATTCTTCCCGACGGAAGCTTGGTCGCCCAGGCCAAGACTGTTAGGGCTGTTGACGAAGCCCTAGAAGAAATACTCGGCTTAGACGCTGAGACCTTCAAGTCTACGGTTATCATACTCCAAAAAGACCTAAAGAGGCTGCTGGAGAAGGACAGGAGCCAGAGGGAAGCCCTAATAAATGCGGTCATGGGCAGGGAGTGCTTCGACATAGCAGTGGACAGGCTAAAGGAGAGAAGGAGGGAAATCGCTGGGCCCCACGGAAAGGGCGGAGAACTGACGAGACAAAGGGAAAAACTGAGTCAGCTGGAGGAGCTAAAAAGCAGATACGACGAACAACTAAGGAAAAGAAGCGAAATAACGAAGGAAATTGAGAAACTGAAAGGGGAAATTCCGGAATTGAGGGAGAAGCTTAGCAGGCTCGAGTGGGAGGTCAGCCTCTTAGAAAACTACGAACAGTCGGTGAGGAGGGTTGAGGCTCTGAAGGAGAGGCTGGACGTGAAAGAGGAGTTTAAAGCTGGCCTGGAGGAGCGTAGACGTAGACTGCTAGACGAGATGGAGGAGTGCAGGAAACACGCCGAAGCAGCGAAGGAATACGAGGAGAACGAGGAAGAGCTAGCCATTCTCAGGAGGCGGAGAAAAGCCTGCAGAGAGCCAAGAATCCTCGCAGTCGGGATAGTAGGCCTCTCCATGCTCCTCGTGGCGGCAATCCTCCTCCAGATAGGCCCCACACCCGCAGCCCTAATGCTGGCAGCTGCAGGAATCCCACCCCTATCCTTCTCGGTCAAGCGAACGCTCATAGACTTTGGGAGACTCAACGCAAAAATAGAAAGACTGTCGGAGAGGCAGATTCAACTAATAGAAGATGTGCAAAGATACAGGAAAATCAGAGAAGTGGAGAAGGAGCTTTCAGACGTGGAAAAACAGATTGCAAAAGCTGAAAAGGAGCTGAGCATGATAAGGGACGAGCTTTCAAACATAACTCTCCCAGAACTCCCGCAGGAACTAGCTCCATACAGTCCGGAGGCTCTCAAAAATAAGCGTGAAGAGCGAGAAAACATTCTGAGGGACGTGGAAAGGAAGAGCCAGAGGCTTAAGGATTTGGAGGCCTCCCTCAAGGAGGTCGAGAAGTTCCTTAGGAAGAACGTAGACGTGGAGGAAAGGCTGGAGAAACAGCGGAGAGTTGTTCAAGAACTGGAGCAGGAACTAGCGGTCGTCGAGGAGGCGATAGAGCTGATTGAGGGTGCGGCCAGAGACGCCAGGGCCAGTGTCCGCCCAGCTGTGGAGAACGCCATGTGCTGGATTCTGCCCAGAATCACAAACGGCAGATACGGGGATGTCGAGCTTCTGGAGGACTTCCGCATCAAAGTCTACGACACAGACGCTGGAGAATTCAGACTCATGGAGAGGTTCAGCGGAGGAACAGAAGACCAGTTCCTGCTCGCTCTACGCCTAGCCTTCACCCTATCGCTAATACCGAAGATGAGAGGCTCCTATCCAAGATTCCTCTTCCTAGACGAGGCCTTCGTGTCCTCAGACACTGAACGCAGGAGGGCTGTAATGAACCTGTTGAAGAGGGAGCTGCGTGAAACCTTCGACCAAATCTTCGTTATAAGCCATCAGGAGGACGTGCTTAGGGAGGCTGAACACAGAATAACTATGGACAACGGGAGAATAGTCCACATAAGCTAGGGCTTCGGCTTCCTCCTCTTCACTATAAAGCCCCCACCCCCATCAGAGATAACACGAAACTCCTCAGACAAGCCCTCCCTATAGAGAAACTTCTTAAGAAGCTGCCTAAGCCTGCGCCTAGCACCAGCCTGGCCATCTGGCAGTTCGAGGACGAGAGCTCCTCCAGAGCCCCTGACATCCGTTCCAAGCCTCTCTCCTAGAAAGGTTGCGAGACGCTCTACCCCATTTTCTATGGCGTCTTCGAGTGCGTCGGCTTCTACACGGACCTCCACGCATATCACCCCGTTGGGCTATCTCCTCACTGCGATTACTCTAGCTTGGTCGCAGGAGTTTTCGCACCAGTCTGCAATCATCTCCACAGCGTCCATCAGGTCCCTGAACAGGATGGCGACCGTAGTCCCGTTGAAGGTTTCGCTGATGAAGGCCCCCCTCGCATTGGCGTATAGCTCGTCTACCCTCTCCTCAAGCCTCTCAACGTCGTCAGCCGCCTTCAGTGCCTCCTCTGGACTTTCAATCAGCCTGTTTATGCATCTTCTCAGTGAAGCCGCACACTGCACGGTGCCTTGGCACAGCGCCTTACAGGCCTCCCACATCTTGCTCGGAACCTTGTCGATGGGTATTATTTCTAGTATGCGGCTTGCCTCCCTACTCCAGTCCGCAACCATGTCTATACGTTTTACGAGGTGCATGAGGTCTTCCCTACTCTCTGGCGGAAGTTCGCTGCGGGCAAGCTCAATCATCAACTTTCTCCTCACATCGTCTGCCTCCATCTCCGCCTCCTCTATCCGCCTGATGGACTGCACCATCTCCCCAGAATTTCCCTCTGCTGCCGCATTTACGGCCCTCTCTAGGTCTTCTACGGCTGTAACTACTAGGGCTAGGTGGTTTTGCATCATTTTCAGGGCTTCGTGTTCACGCCTCTTCCTGAACCACGCAATCAAATCGCTCAAGGGTTCAGCCCCCAGGCCATATACGGGAAAATAGGCGCATAAGGTCGGCAAAAACCTTACGCATAAAAGCCACTTCCACGTCTACAAACTACTCTAGGGAGAGTTCCCCCCTCAACCCCCTCTTCGGGTAGGGAAACACCATCACCTTGTCAGGGGAAAAGCTGACTGAAACCCTCTCCCCGACCTCATACGAATCCCCAAGCAAAGTAGGCCTAACAACAACGAGCAAGTCCTCGTTATCCAGACGGATTTCATACCGCATGTTCACACCCTCAAACATGACACGCTCAACACGCCCCGGTAGACTGTTTACGTCGTTTGACCTGCCCCTACGGATAGTTAGGGCTTCAGGCCTTATGGACAGCACAATCCTCTCCCCGAGCCTCGCATCCGCACCCCTAACCTGAACGAGGAGGTCTCCCCTCAGCCTTACGGTTGCCTCGCCGCCCTGAAGGGCGTCCACGTAGCCCTCGAGGAAGTTTGCTTCACCGACGAAGTGGGCAACAAAGATGCTTTTCGGCCTCATGTAAAGCTCCCTTGGTGTGCCAACCTGCAAAATCCTACCCTTACGCATGACAGCAATCCTATCAGAGATGACATGGCCTCGGCCTGGTCGTGAGTAACGTGGATAGCCGTCAGCCCGAGGTCTTTAACCAAGCGTCTGAGTTCATATCTGAGTTCGAACCTGATTTTTGCGTCTAGGGCGCTCAGGGGTTCGTCTAGGAGTAGAAGCTTTGCGCCCGCGGCCAGCGCCCTAGCCAAGCCTACTCGCTGCATCATCCCCCCGCTTAGCTCTCTCGGGTAGGCGTCCGCCCTCTCGTAGAGGCCCACCATTTCTAGGGCTTCCTTCGCTACACGCCTCATCTCGCTCTCAGGCCAGTTCTTTACCCGTGGGCCGTAGGTTACGTTCTCCCAGACCGTCATGTGTGGGAACAGCGCAAAGGTTTGGAAGACGAAGCCTATGTCCCTGTCCTCTGGGGGCACGTCCGTAACCAGTCTACCTCCGATGTAGACTTGGCCCTCGTCTGGCTCGACCAGCCCGGCGATTATGCGGAGGGTTGTGGTTTTTCCGCACCCGCTTGGGCCGAGAAGCGTCAGGTATTCCCCATCCTTGACGTGCAGATTGACGTGGTCTACGGCTACTATCCTCCCCCCGTCGAAGGTTTTAGTCACGTTCACTAAGCGGACTTCAGGCAATGCTAAACACCCCTAACCACGTATCTTAACAGGAGCAGGAGCAGATACGAAACGATAATGAGTATGACGCAGGAGAAGGCCGCCGCCGGGAGAGCCATGGACTCCGTCCACTGAACAATCAGGATTGGAATTGTTCTCACGTTCCCCATAACTACTAGGGTTGCCCCGGTCTCGCCTAGGCTCCTAGTGAAGGCTAGGATGGACGCCGCTAGGATTCCAGGCCTCATGAGCGGCAGGGTTATCGTCCTGAAGGCTGTCAGCGGAGTTGCGCCGAGTGTCCTAGCCGCCTCTTCAAGCGAGGGGTCTAGGCTCTCTAGGATTGCGACGAGGCTCCTGACTGCGTAGGGATAGGTGAAGGCGATGTGCGTTAGTGTTATGAGCCAGAAGCCCGGCGTGAAGAGGCCTAATCCCTTGAAGCCCCAGAAGAGGTAGACTGAGAAGCCTAGGGCTGAGGTTGGTATCGCCAGCGGCACATCAACCAGCGTGTTAATAAGCTCATTCAGGTGCCCCCACCTCCTGCGGACAATCATGACCGCTATTGGTATTCCTAGGAGCAGGTCTACCACTGTGGTTATGGAGGCAATCTCGATCGAGGCGGCGAGGCTCTTCCAGAGCGACACCCACTTCTTGTCTGGGGCGAGGAAGACCTGATAGTAGACGCCTGACTCTAGCTTGCCGGTGTAGGGGCTGCTAGACCACCAAGTGGCCACGTAGGGGAAGGTGAAGCACGAGGGGACGAGAATCATCAGAGCGAAGGATGTGAAGGTGAAGGCGTCCCTCAGGCCACGGGCCTTCCCGCTGCTGAGGAGCCTTTCAGGCCCAGGCCAAACACGGCGAATAGGAATACCGACACGAACGCTGAGAAAACGAACCAAAAGGAGGAGGAAAACAGCAATGGAAACAAGAATTGCGCTAAGAAATGCTGCTGAAGAGATTAGGAGCCTCTGATGGAGAGAAACAACAGCTAGTGGGGCGGTCTCGTAGATTCCAGCCACGATGATTGTTGCCCCGGTCTCTCCTAGACTTCTGGCGAAGGCGAGGATAATTCCTGCTATGAGGCCGGATTTAGCTAGAGGAGACGTAATTGTCCTAAAGACTGTGAAGGAGGGGGCGCCAAGCGTCCTAGCGGCGTGTTCGTAGCTTATGTCTATGCTCTCTATGACGCCCGTCAGGCTCCGAACGATGTAGGAGTATGTGAAGGCTACGTGGGCTAGGAGGATGAGCAGCGGCCCCTGAGGCACCAGGCCTGTCCTTACTCCGAAGAGCCTCGACACGCCCTCGCCTGTGGCCCAGAAGAGGAAGATGGAGAAGCCCAACGCTGACGAGGGGACAGCTAATGGCAAATCCACCAAAGCGTCTAGGAGCCTCTTCCCACGAAACTCGTATCTTGCGAGCAGCAGAGCCATAGGTAGACCTATGATAACGTCTATGAGGGTTGCGGCCGCCGCTATCTGGAGGGATAGCCCCATAGCACGTAGCATGGACCTCCAGTAGGTGTCCCCGACTATTGGGTCGCTGAATACACGCCTGTAGATTTCGTTCCACTCCGTGAAGACGTAGGTGAAGACGTATATGGAGGGTGCAAGCACGAAGAGCACGAAGAGCAGTAGAGCCAGCCCGTCCCAAAGCTTCCTGAGGGTGGGCCTGGAGAGGAGCCTCTCTAGCCGTCTAGCCTTGCTTCCCATAGCCACCACCATAGGTTCTGACTACAACCCAGAGGTCGGTAATCCTCCAAAGCACCTCCCCAGAAACATTAGAACTCAGAACGGGGCAGGGCAGCTCAAGCTCAACCCCATAATCCTCGTTGAATATGGAGCTGTCGAGGGGCACATCCGCAACTGGCCTGAAGCCGTGCTTCATCGCCCTCGCCTGAATCTCTGGCCTAAGCAGGAACTCTAGGAGTTCCTGTGCAGCCTCCCTCTGCTCCCTGCTTACCCAAGGTGCGTTTAGTATGCAGTAGGGGTGGTCGCTGAGGAGTGTGCCCTCCTCTGGGTAGACTGCCACTAGCTTTTGGCCCCATCTGGCTAGGGGTTCTCCAGCCATGTTCTCGTCTATTACGAGGTTTTCGTAGGCGATGAGGGCGTTTATGCCCTCTGGCCCGACGAGCACGGCGTGCTTGACGAGGAAGCCTGTGCTCCTGCCATACAGGACTCCACGAGACTCCAAGGCTCTAAGCCACGAGCGAACATCCTCCCTAGTCAGGTCGTCCATAGTCAGCTCCTCAGGATTTTTCCCAGCCGCAACAGAAACCTCCAAAACGACTGAAAGAAAGCCGGAGTTTGAGAGCCTAGGGTCTGTGTGTGCAAACTTCAATTCCTTACTATGGCTGGAGGTGGCGAGCCTGTGCAGGCTTTCAAACCCAGCCACTCCATACTCCTCTTGGAACTTCTCCCAAGTTATTATGACTATTGGGGAGTAGACTAGGGGCTTCCACTCCTGAACTAGGTCTCCATACTCCCTGTAGTATTTCGGGTAGATTTCCCTCCACAGGTAGTTTGCTAGGGGAATCCAGATGGATGCAGCTGGGCTCCACACGGTTGGGAGTATCTGCGTGTGCAGTATCTGGTTCATGGACTCGCCGGAACCCATGGGTATGCCCCTAACAACTATGGGTTCTCCATGCTGCTCCATCCACCACTCTTGGAAGAGCGGAATTACCTCCTCCATCCACCTCTGCTTCTCAGAACCATAGACGATGGTTATTTCTAGGGCTCCAGTCCGTGGGGCTAGAACCTTGTTTAGCTCGTATGCTAGGGCGAGGATGAGGATGAGACTTATAAGCGCCCAACGGAGCAGTCTTTTGCGTCTCTCCCTCCTGTGAGCCATGCTCTAGCCCTACCGAAGGATACGCCCACGAATAGATTAGCCTTCCCTTCTGTCTATAATGTCCCAGACTCCAGGCCCAGTCCCGATGAACGAGACGGGTATGCCTATGGCTTTCTCAACCTTCTCGACGAACTCCTTGGCACCTCTAGGCAGCTCGTCGTATTCACGGGCCCCGCTGCACTCTGGGTAGAGGACATCCATCTTCGTTATCGCCGCCATCGTCGCTCCATTGAGCATGACAGCCCTCTTCGCAAGCTCGTAGTTGAAGGGTGCAGAGCGTCTACGTCTACCAGTAACGGAGGCCCTTTCAGCCCATCCTAGGCGTTCAGCCTCCTCCCAGCTCAGCTCGTTGGGCAGGGGGCCTCCGCCAACCCGGGTAACATAAGCCTTGAAAACCACGATTATGTCGTCTACCCTCGTTGGGCCTACGCCCACGTCCGAGCAGGCGGCTGAGGCTGTAACGTCCTTAGACGT
>QMYG01000024.1 GCA_003662535.1 Candidatus Bathyarchaeota archaeon | reverse complement strand
GAACTGCTAGGTCGTGCTCGACAACGACCACTATCTTTTCTTCGGAGCGTAGGTTGCGTATTACCCGAGCCGCTTTGAGCCTCTGCTTAACGTCGAGGTAGCTGCTTGGCTCGTCGAAGAGGTAGACGTCTGCGTCTTTGCAGATGGCGGCTGTGATGGCGACCAGCTGGAGTTCTCCCCCGCTCAGGACTTTGATGTCTCTGTCCCAGAGGGGTTTTAGGCCTAGCGTTTCCGCAACCTCTTTGAGTCTACCTGTGTTGTCTGCGTTTTCCAGCACTTCTCCGACAGTCCCTGAGACCACCCTAGGTATTTTATCCACGTATTGGGGCTTGTGCACCACCTTCAGTTTGCCCCGGCTCAGCTCCTCGAAGTAGACTTGTAGGGCTGAACCCCTGTAGTAGCGGATTATATCGCTCCAGCTTGGCGGCTCCTCGTAGTTTCCGAGGTTGGGCGTGATTTCCCCAGCCAGTATCTTGAGGGCTGTCGTTTTACCTGTGCCGTTCTGCCCCAGAAGCCCCAGTATTATTCCTTTAGACGGCATTGGGAGCCTGAAGAGGCGGAAACTGTTTGGGCCGAACTGGTGGCTCTTCTCCTCCTCAAGCTCGTCTGGGAGATTCACGATTGATATGGCGTTGAAGGGGCACTTCTTCACGCAGATGCCGCATCCGGTGCAGAGCGCCTCCACAATGACAGGTCTACCTTCCTTAAAGACAATGGCCTCGACGTTCGTCCTGACCATGGGGCAAAACCTGTGGCACGCCCTGTCGCATTTTTTCGGCCTGCATTTATCGCTATCTATAACTGCAACCCTAATCATTGTCGGCAACTCCAAAAAAGTGGCGTTTTACTACTATTTTCGGAGGAGGGCAAGAATCACCACTCTTCCTCTTCCCACTCCTCCTCCCACTCTTCCTCCCATTCCTCCTCTTCCCACTCCTCCTCCACGAGCCAACCCTCCCATCCGTCTGGTTTCTGAACCATGTGGAAGTGTATTTAAACATTTCCGTAAAAAACAAATGGAAATTTCAACAGCAAACTCAAAAAAGAGTAAAAATACGTTTTCGTTATAACTTTAAATAGTCGGCGGCTCCTAAAGAGTAATAGGGCTGGTGTTGCTAAATGATGAATAGAATAATGGACGTTGTTGGAGAAATCTCAAAAATAGCACCAGAAGCAAGAATAGCAATCATATTAACGCAAGGAGAAGTTCTACACTCCTCAGTCTCCCCAGAAGCCGAAGAACAGCTCATTGCCGTAGCGAAGGCAGCCTCTAAGGTCATGGATGTCGGAGACTACCAAGTGAGAAGGTTTGACGAGAGGCGCCTAGTGGCGGTGAGGGTTTCGGAGAGGCTCGTAGTCGGGCTTGAAGCCGCTGTGAAGGAGGGCCTACTAGTCCTCTATGCTAGGCAGATTTACCGAAACCTTCGAGGAAGCTTCGAGGAGATTGAGGCCTCGCTTGCTGAGGCGAAGCCTGAAGCCTACGTGCCACCAACACCCACCCCAACACCAGCTGAGCCTCCTGCTCTCAGAAGCCAAGAGCAACCGGTCTCTGAGGACGCTCTTCAGGCGTTGGAGCTTGAGCTGGGCTTCCCCCCAGACGCAGTCCTCATGACTGTGCAACCCGCACAGACAGTCACCGTGAACATGGACTCCACAGACCTACTCCTGTTCAAGAATGTAGATGGGAGAAGAAGCATCGCAGAAATAGCCAGAAGCGTCGGCCTCAGCCTCGAAGAGGCCTATAGAAGGCTCGGACGCCTAGTTAAACTTAAGCTTCTTACACCAGTCCCTCCCGAGAAAGACCCACGCTTCTACAAGCTCTACGAGCTTTCCCCATCCATTGAAGACGAGTCAGAGGCGATGGGCATGCTGGCCCCCGTAGAGCCTAGTAGACGCATTCTCATGCAGATAATCTTGAGGCACATTCACGAGAACAGGCCTGTTATAAGCTACGTAGACTTGTATAGGCGTTATGGCGTTGAGCTTTCGCACGAGGATGTGTATAGGCTTTTTAGGGAGTTGGAGCGTCTCGGCGTAATCAGGCTTAGGGGCTACGCCGTTACTGCGTAAAGGATTAACGGTTCCGTGGATTTGGTATGTTTGGGGGATGATGTGAGGCGACGACGCAGAGCTGGTGAAGCTATTGACCTGCACTGACCCCTCCTTCGCCCGTTAGAGTTTAGTGGAGTTGCGTAGGTTGCCCCGTCTACTTCCAGCAGGAGAGGAGGCCATCAAGGAGGCCTCCCGCATCGTCCGTGCAGGAGGCCTAATCGTCTACCCAACAGACACAGTCTACGGCCTAGGCTGCGACCCCCTAAACCCAAGGGCTGTGGAGAGGGTCTTTCGGGTGAAGGGGAGGAGGGGCAAACCCCTACCCATACTAGTTTCGGGTATGGGGCAGGCCAAGAGAATTGCACAATTCACGCCTGAAGCGGTGAAACTTGCCAAGGCCTTTTGGCCAGGAGCATTAACGCTCGTCCTCAGACGTAGACCCACACTACCAAAAATAGCGACCTGTGGACTAGACTCCGTAGGCGTGAGGGCCCCGGGGCACAGCTTCTGTCTACGTCTCATAGAGGCCTGTGGAGGCCTTCTAGTCGGAACCAGCGCAAACAAGAGTGGTGAGACTCCTCCACGCACAGCCGAGGAGGCAGACCTCCAGATAGGGGCTGGGGTAGACCTAATCATAGATGGTGGCCCAACCCCCGGAGGCGTGCCCTCCACAGTCGTAGACCTGACTGGAGAGGAGCCGAGGCTCATCCGCCAAGGCCCAGTAAAGTTTGAGGAGGTTGTCCGGGTTCTCCATACATAGACTTAAAGGCTTCCACAGGAATCATTAATATGTGGTATGATTCGGGACTTCAACCTAATAGTAACTACTAGGCGTGGAAGCGAGGCAGACGCAGCCGTAGAGCTGAAATACATACTCGTAGAGCTGGGAGACGAGGAAGTTATCGTGGAGGAATCGGGAATAAAGGGGCTTATAGTAGCAAAAACCTCAATGAAACCAGAAGAGGCGATAAAGAAGCTGAGGGAATACCTAAAAAAGCACCCAGAAGAATTCATGCACATAAAACGGGTAATACCGATAGAAAAGGTTGTAAAAACACGACTAGAGGAGATACGTGAGGCGGCGGCAAAACTGGCACACAAGATAGCCGAACACGAAAGCTTCAGAGTTACTCTAGAAAAGCGCTTCACAGACCTACACTCCATGGACATAATCAGGAGTGCGGCTGAGAAAATAAGCAGGAAGGTGAACCTAGAAGCCCCAGACAAAATTCTCCTCGTGCAGGTTCTGGGAGGAGTTACAGGCCTTTCGGTTATCCGCCCCGAGCAAATCCTCCACGTCGATAAGGAGAAGGAAAAACTTGCAAGAGAGCAGCGTGGGGCTTAGGTTTCAGCCGCTAGTAGTGCCACGTGCTCTATTACGAGGTTTGCCAGTGCGTCTAGCAGGTCTGCTTTTCCTTCTGCTGTTTGTGCTTCGATTTCTCCATCTGTTATTCCGAATGCTTGCTTTATGTTGTCAGCCTTGTCCTTTGTAAGTTCTAGGATTTTGTCGTCTCTTTTTCCGCCTATGAGTTTTGACGCCTGCTTTATTGCGGTTTCTGCCTTTTCCCTGCTGTCGGCTATTACGACTAGGGCTACACGCCCGGTTTCAGGCTTTACGCCCATAAGCCTGATAGCCTTAGATATTTGGCGCTGGGCTGACGCATAAAGCAGGAACTCCATGCCCAGCTCCCTAGACCTGTTCGTTCCATCACGCATGGCCTTAACTGCGTTTAGTGCAGCGAAGAAGAGGTGCCACCAGCCGGCGACGAGGTCTGCATTTAATAGCTGAACAGCCATAGCTGGTAGACGTTTCATCTGCCTCATGAGAAGCTCCACATCCCCTAGGTGAACATCGACGAAGCCTGCGGCGGCAACCCAAACCCCAAGCTCCTCTATCACGTCTATCATGGCCCTGTCCAAACCCGCAATAATTCTACACGGACTTATCAATAGCTTTTAAATCAGCCCTCAAGCCTAGTTTATTCATGCCATGAAGATTGAGCAGTTCATGCAGATGAAGTTTCTCCACACAACTTGGGACGACATCGTGAAGCTCTGCGAAAAACTCGCCACAAAGATAGTGGAGTCGGGGTATAAGCCAGACCTGATTGTAGCCATCAGCAGGGGAGGCTTCGCCCCAGCACGAATACTATGCGACATACTAGACATATACACCCTAGCAAGCCTGAGCATCAAATACTACGCAGGCGTGGCTGAGCGAAGGGACAAGCCAATAGTAGAATGCCCACTAAACGTAGACGTGAAGGGGAAGAAGGTCCTCTTGGTAGACGACGTAGCGGACACAGGGCACTCCCTAAAGGTGGCTGTAGAACACATAAGGGAATGCGGAGCCAGCGACGTGAAAGTCGCAACCCTACACTACAAACCTTGGTCGGTCTTCAAACCAGACTTCTACGGCCAAGAGACAGACGCATGGGTCGTCTACGTCTGGGAAATATGGGAGACCATAAGGAATCTGGCTGAAAAGCTGAGGAGCGAGGGATTGTCAGAGGAAGCCATCAAGAACGCCCTCATTTCTGCGAGTTTCAGGGAGGAGGATGTGAGGAAAGTCCTCGGATAGCCGCTTAGGGCGTTAGTCTAAACCTGTCCCTCGGGAAGAGGACGACCTCCCTTATGTTCTGAATCCCAGTTATCACCATAATGAGTCGTGAAAGCCCGAGACCCCAACCTGCGTGTGGGGGCATCCCGTAGTCGAAGCTCCTCAGATGCGGCTCAAAGGACTCGATGCTCAGCCCCTGCTCCCGTAGACGCTTTATGAGAAGCTCCTTGTCGTGTATCCTCGTCCCCCCAGAAGCCAGCTCAACCCAGCCGTGCATCAGGTCGAAGGCCTCGCAGACCTCCGGCCTGTCGTCCCTCGGCTTTATGTAGAAGGGCTTCGAGGCTGTGGGCCAGTCAGTTATGAAGTAAAAGCCGGGGTGAAGCTTCTCCAGCTGTCTTAGCGCCGGGGTTGGGATGTCCTCACCCCACTTAATCTCCACACCCTGCCCTGAAAGCTCCTCCAAAACCTCGTCGTAGGTGAGGCGGGGGAAGGGTGCCTCTGGAACCTCTATCTTGCGTCTGAGAACACCAAGCTCCTCGGTGCATTTTTCATTAACCGCCTTGTAGACGTGGACTATGAGGCCTTCGAGGACCTGCATAACGTCCTCCGCAGTGGAGAAGGCGGCCTCCACGTCTACGGAGACGAACTCGCTTAGGTGCCTCCTCGTATGCGAAGGCTCAGCCCTAAAGTAGGTGGCTATCTCGTAGACCTTCTCAAAGCTTAGGGTCAGCTGCTCCTTGTAGAGCTGCGGGCTCTGCGCAAGGAAGGCCCTACGCCCAAAATAGTCCACTGGGAAGAGGGTTGCACCACCCTCGGCGGCGGCAGTAATTATCTTCGGGGTGAAAACCTCCAAAAACCCCTGACTGGACAAATAATCCCTGATAGCCTCGACAACCACGTGCTGAATTCTGAAGAGCGCCTGATTCTCTATTCTCCTGAGGTCTAGGACTCGGGCTGAGAGTCTCACGTCGAGTTCCGCTGGGGTTCTTCCCGTAACGTCTAGGGGGAGTGGGTGTTTTGCTTTGTTGAGTATTTTTATTTCTGTTGGTATTATTTCTACGCCTCTGGGTGCCTCATCTGACTTCTTTATTTTCCCTTTCACTCCTATGCAGTATTGTCTGCGCAGCTGCTCCACCTTCTGTGCCACTTCCTCGCCTACCTGCTTCTTTGGAACTGTGATTTGTATTGTTCCTTCCTTGTCTTGGAGCACTATGAAGGCTATGCCTCCTAAGTCCCTTATGTCTCTGACCCATCCGAAGAGCGTTGCTTCTTGTCCGTGTAGGTCTTGCGTTATTTGTTTTGTGTAGTGGGTTCTACGCCAATTTCCCATGGAGTCTAGCTTCAAGATTAGGGCCACCCGCCGAACTCCACTCTGAGAACCATGCCTCTAATTTTAAAGGCGAGCTTCTTCAGGGTTTCCAAGTTTATGGGCGGTTTCTTCCCACCTTTAAGGATAACTCTCGTCTCGGTGCTCCCGTCGGGGAGCCAAATCTTATTTATTGTGAGTATCTCAAGCGGAGAGAAGAGGTATTCTAGGAAAGACCTGTCGTCTACGTCATACTCCACTATCTGCACCTTCTTTCCCGTCATCTTTTCCAGAGACTTGGCTAGCCAACCTTTATAAGCGTGCAGTCTGGCGATGTCCCCCCTACCGACAACTATGGCTAGTGCGTCGTCTACCTCCACAGCCTTGTGGAAGTAGACGTTCTGAAGCGGGGGGCAGTCCTTCTCAAGTTCGAGAAGCATTCTAGCTATCTTAATGTCCGTATCCGTTACCTCGCCCCTTCTTAGTTTTTTCTCGCATTCGGGGCAGAGGATTCCGCTCTTCAGGCAGAAGTGGCAGAGCGCCGTCCGCACCTCGTCTCCTTCCCCCAAAGGTAAGGAAGACATAGATGGTTTTTAAATTAATCCTAGAGGTAATGCGTGGGGCTGGTATGAAATGTGTATTAATTCATGAAGTCCCGCAGTAATCGAAAGATTATACACTTATGTAAAGCCCTGTCTCAGCCTATACTAAAGCTTTAAAATTCGCAATTAATGTAAAATTTGGGGTTCGTCATGCGTGGCGAGGGTCTCACAGGAAAGGCGTTAAAAATACTCAGAATGATGTATGAGATGGGAACCCCAAAGACCGTCTACAGCATCGAGGTAAAGCAGGGAGTTCTAGCAGACAAGCTGGGAATAAGCAGGCAGGCCCTAAGCGTGCATCTACGCAAACTGAGAGACCAAGGCTACATACGGACCGGGCGAGGCTTCATAGACGTTTTGGATAAAGGCCTCGACGCCCTCGGGGTCAGCGGGAACCCTGCGATAATCACTGTGAAGATTGAGCCGAGCATGAGGACTGAGGTCTACAACGAGGTTATGAAGTATCCGATACTCAGGGGCTTCCGTGTGGCTGGGGATGTGGACTTAATACTGCTTGTTGAGCAGAGCAAGCTCGGCGACGTGCTGCAGAAGTTGGCGTCCCTCAATGGTGTTCAGAACACGAAGTCGTATATCGCAATAGAAGTGCTAAGGTGAAGGAGTAGGCCTTGAGGCTCTTAGAGTATAAGGCCAAGGAGCTTTTGGCGAAGAACAGTGTTCCAGTCCCGAGGGGCCTAGTGGCGTCTACGTCCACTCAGGCGAGGGAGGCTGCTGAGAGGCTTGCCTGCCCAGTCGCCATAAAGGCTCAGGTCCCCGTGGCTGGCAGGGGAAAAGCCGGGGGAATACTCTTCGCCGACACGCCCGAGGAGGCTGAGGAGGCCGCTGGCCAGCTGCTCTCAACACGCATAGGCGGGGCGCCCGTAAACAAGGTTTTGGTCGAGGAGAAGCTGGCGATAGCACGGGAGCTGTATTTCGGCGTTGCCATAGACAGGCTGGAGAAAACCTACGTGGCTATCGCTTCTCCAGCCGGCGGGGTAGACATAGAAGAGACGGCGGAGAAGCACCCAAACCTCATACACCGTGTAAGAGTAGACCCCTTTATCGGCTTTCAACCATACCATGCACGTGTTCTAGCTAAAGCTTTGGGCTACTCCGGCGGCCAATTGCTCAAGCTTTCTGAGGTGATGCGTAAGTGCTATTTGGTTGCGATGGAGCTGGACGCCGAGCTTCTCGAGATAAACCCGCTGGTTGAGACAGAAGATGGGGGTTTCGTGGCGGCTGACGCCCACATAATCATAGACGACAACGCCCTCTACAGGCATCCACAGTTCGAGAAGCTTGAATCGGAGGAGATG
>QMYG01000023.1 GCA_003662535.1 Candidatus Bathyarchaeota archaeon | reverse complement strand
CTGCCGTCTACGTCCAGTGGAGCGTGAGTTTTACCGCTTCGGCGGCGAGCTCGACCTCCAAGGCCTAAAGCAGGGGAGGCGTGTCAGGGGTGTCGATAAGACGCCCATGCTCATAGAGCCGACTGAGTTGGGCCACGTGGAAACCTCGATAATTGGGAGAGAGCCGAAGGTCGCAAAGCTGTTAGGCGTCTCCCCGGAAACAGTCATGAACAGGGTGAGGGCGCTCCTCAGGAGAGACGAGGTCGGAAGGACGGGCGTCTACCTAAAGCTCGAACTCTCCCCGGAACAGAGCTTCGGAGAAGTCCTAAAGGAGCTAGCCGACAGAGACCCGGCAGTGAGGAGACGGCTCAAAATTTAATCGCAACAAAACGCAAAGAAATCTTTGGTGTTCCGGGTTGAGCGAGATTCAGCCCCACATATTCTGCAAGAAGGGCGACATAGCCAAGTATGTCCTCCTGCCCGGAGACCCGAAGAGGGCTGAGCTTATAGCCAGCCACTTCGACGAAGCCAAGAAAATCGTCGAATATCGCCAGTTCGCAACCTACACGGGCACCTTTCACGGAATCCCGGTCTCCGTCACGTCTACGGGTATTGGTTGCCCAGCCGCCGCCATAACCGTCGAGGAGCTGGCGAGGGTTGGCGCCGAGGTTCTCATCCGTGTGGGGACGACTGGGGGCCTGCAGGAGAACGTAGACATCGGGGACATCGTGATTGCAACCGCCGCCATAAGGACTGACGGCGCCACTCGGGCCTATGCCCCACCCGAGTTCCCGGCCGTAGCAGACTTGGAGGTCTGTAGGGCTCTGATTAGGGCTGCCGGGGAGCTGGGAGCCAAGTATCATGTCGGCGTGATTTGGACCAGCGACGCCTTCTATGCGGAAAACCCTGAAGCTGTCAGGCTCTGGGGCGGGCTTGGGGCGCTGTCCGTGGAGATGGAGGCTTCGGCGATATTCCTGCTCTCCCACCTGAGGGGCCTCAGGGCTGGAGCCATCTTGGCCGTGGATGGAAACTTGGTGAAGGGGACAAAGAAGGGTGCTTTTAGGCCTGGGGAGGAGAAGGGTGAGCTGGACAGGCGTGTGAAGAGGGCGATAGAGCTGGAGACCGACATAGCCCTCAGAGCCATAGAGATTCTCGAGAGGGGAGAATAACCTTGGATTACCTAGTTAAGGACATATCCCTCGCCCCAAGCGGGCACCTAAAAATAGACTGGGCTGACAGGCACTGCCCCGTCCTCCGCAAAATCAGAGAGCGATTCGAGCGTGAAAAACCCCTCGAAGGCCTGACAATAGGCATGAGCCTACACCTAGAGATGAAATCCGCCGTCCTAGCCCTAACCCTGAAGGCTGGAGGAGCCGAAGTCGCCATAACTGGAAGCAACCCACTAACAACAAAGGACGACGTGGCAGCCGCCCTGGCCGAACGAGAAGTCCACGTCTACGCTTGGTACGGCGAAACCCTAGAGGAGTACTACGCCAACATCAACCGTGTCCTAGACCATAAGCCCCAGCTAATAGTGGACGACGGGGCGGACATGATTGTTGAGGTTCACACAAAGCGGAAAGAGCTCCTAGGCCAAATTATAGGCGGATGTGAAGAGACAACGTCAGGCGTCATACGGCTCAAAGCCATGGAGAGGGACAGGGTTCTAGGCTTCCCAGTTATAGCGGTGAACGACGCCTACACGAAATACCTCTTCGACAACAGGTATGGCACCGGCCAGTCCAGCCTAGACGGCGTGCTCCGAGCAACAAACATGCTCATCGCCGGCAGGACTGTCGTCGTCTGCGGCTACGGGTGGGTCGGAAAGGGGATAGCCTTGAGGGCCAGAGGCATGGGCGCAAAGGTCGTCGTTACGGAGGTAGACCCGATAAAGGCTTTGGAGGCAGTCATGGACGGCTACAGCGTCATGCCCATGAGCGAGGCCGCAAAGATAGGCGAGATTTTCATCACGGCTACTGGGAATAAGAATGTTATTCGTGAGGAGCACTTCCGGGTGATGAGGGACGGTGCCATACTCTGCAATGCGGGCCACTTCGACGTGGAGATAGATGTGAAAGCCCTTAGGGCTATGGCTGAATCCGTTAGGCGTGTGAGGGACTGCATAGACGAATACCGCCTAAGCGATGGTAGACGCCTATACCTGCTAGGCGAGGGACGCCTAGTGAACCTCGTCTGCGCAGAGGGCCACCCAGCCGAAATCATGGACATAAGCTTCTCAGACCAAGCCCTAGCTGTGGAATACCTAAAGAAGAACGAGGGGAAGCTGGAGAACAAGGTGTATAGGTTTCCAGTGGAGCTCGACGTGGAGGTTGCACGCCTAAAGCTTGAGGCTATGGGCGTGGAGATAGACACGCTGACCGAGGAGCAGAGGGAGTATTTGGAGAGCTGGAGACACGGAACCTAGCCTTTCCATGCTTACCCTTCTTTATTCCTTGATGTAGGGCTTGGCTAGGGCGGCTGGGGCTCTTCCCCTGCTCCTGAAGATCATCACCACTAGCAGGGTGCCTATGTAGGGTATTGTCCTGAAGACGTAGCCGAGTGTGGGTTGGGCGTAGCTTATGCTCAGGTATATGGCTAGGGCCTCGAAGAAGCCGAAGATGAACGCACCGACAATCGCCGTGATGGGGTTCCATCCGCTGAAGGCCACGTTTGCCAAGGCTATGAAGCCCCTCCCAGCGGTTATCTGCCTAGTGAACTGGCCAACCCAGTCTATGGAGAGGTAAGCACCAGCGAGGCCCATCAGGGATGAGCCGAGCATCGTTGCCAGAAGCCTCATCCTCATAACATTGACGCCCATGGCCTCAGCGGCCCTAGGCTCCTCCCCGCAGGCCCTCAACTTGAGCCCCGTGTTCGTCCTGAACAGGAAGAACCACGCCAACACGGCGATAATAACGGAAATCGGGGCCATCGGGGAGACTCCGTGCCCAGCAACCACCCACTTCGGTATAGTGGCGACAGGCGGCGATGCCCCGAAGACATTCCACGTCTTGAACAGCGCTATCACGCCTATGCCGTAGGCTAACAGGTTGATTCCAACCCCTGCGACTATCTGGTCTCCCCTCAGGTAGACGCCTATAACTGCGAAAATCGCACCGACGCCGAGGCCTGTGATTACGCCAACAAAGATGGCTAGGGGTAGACTCCCCGTGAAGAACGAGACCATAGCTGAGGTGAGCGCCGAGAGTAGAAACACGCCTTCAATCCCGATGTTCACCACGCCAGCCTTCTCTATGATAATCTCGCCGACAGAGCCAAGGAGAAGCGGAACCATCGGAGATAACGCCAAAATGAAAAGGCTAACTATGCTGCTCAGCTCCAACACCAACCATCCTCCTAATCCTGATGTAGCTTATCAGCATCCTGTAGGCGTAGGGCAGGGAGAGAGCCACAATTATCACACCGCTCAGGGTGTCGGCGACCTCCTTCGGAACCCTCATAAGCATCTGCATCCTCGAGCCGCCTAAGACCAGCATGGAGAAGAATATGGATGCGAGGGCCACGCCTATTGGGTTGTTGCGCCCCATCAGCGCTACGCCGATGCCCGTGAAGCCCATCCCATACATGCAGGTCAGCAGGTTATCTATGTAGTAGGTGAAGCCCACAACGTTTAAGGCCCCGCCCACGCCAGCGAAGAAGCCACCTATAACCATGGAGTATACTGAGGTCTTCTTTGGGTCTATGCCTGCGTATCTCGCAGCCTTCGGCGAAAATCCGGACGCCCTAATCTCGTATCCGAGCTTCGTGTGGTAGAGCAAGTAGTAAGCTACAGCAACCAACGCCAACATCAAGGGGAATATTATGTGGAGCTTCAGCCCCCCGAAGCGGATGACGCCGAGTCTCGCACCCTTAGGAACCTTTATGGACTCGTGGGGTGCAACTGGGTCGTATAGCTCGGCTGTTATCGCATAGACAATCACGTAGAAGAGCGTGAGGTTCAGCATTATAGCCGAGACGACCTCGTTCACGTCCCTATAAGCCTTCAAAGCTCCTATAATCAGGCCGAGAGCCGCTCCAGCCAGCCCGCCAGCCAGAATCGCAACGGCGGCATTCCCAGAGTAGACGGCTGCTAGGAGGGCGGCCAGCCCACCGAGATACATCTGGCCCTCCCCACCTATGTTGAAGACCCCCGCCAATAGCGGTATGGAGAAGGCGAGGGCCGTCATTGCGATGAACGCAGCCCTGCTGAGCAGGTAGTCTGGGTTTCTTAGGCCGCCGAAGACGAGGAGGAAGATTCCACGGGCTGGGTCGTAGCCTAGTAGTGCGAGTATTGAGCCTGCCACCACGAGGCCTAGGGCTATGGAGCCTGTGATTTCGACGGCTATTGTTGTGTATTCTATTAGTCTCCAGCTGGCTAGCTTTTCGCTTCGCATTTCACACCACCCATGAGTAGGCCGAGCTCCTCCGCCGTGAAGTCTTCCGGTCTACCTGTAGCCATTATTTGGCCTTCGTATATTACGGCCATCCTGTCGCTGAGCTGGAAGACTTCGTCTAGGTCTGTGGAGACGAGCAGCACAGCCTTCCCCTCGTCCCTCAACTTCAGCAGGAGGGAGCGTATGTATTCCGTTGCAGCAACGTCGAGGCCGTGAGTCGGCTCAGCCGCTATTATCACCTTCGGGTTTGAAGCCACCTCCCTGCCGACCAGCAGCCTCTGCTGGTTTCCGCCGCTTAGGTGCCTAACAGGCGTCCTCAAAGAGTCTACCAGCACGTTAAACTCCTTCACAATCCTCGAAGAGTAGCGTCGGGCTTCGCTCCAAAGGATTCTCCCGCCAGAAAGGAACTGCTTAAGCCTCGTCAGTATGGAGTTGTCGGTTACGTTGAAGTCGAGTATGAGGCCCACAGCCCTCGAATCGGGTATGTAGACTAGCCCACGCCTGTAGACCTCCGAGGGCGGCATCTGCGTGATGCTTTCCCCAGAAAAGACGACCTCACCCTTCTCCACAGGTCTGATTCCGACTATTGCTTCCACCAGCTCTCTTTGGCCGTTTCCAGCCACCCCAACTATGCTTAGTATTTCTCTAGCCCTAAGCTCGAAGGAGACACCTTTCACAGCCATGAGGCCCCTGTCATCCCTAACCCACAGGTCTTTAACCGCCAGCAGCGGCGCTCCAGCTTTCGCCGCCTTCTTTGTTATGTCGAAGGTGATTTCTCTCCCAACCATCATTTTGGCGAGTTCTTCTTGGCTCACATCTCTGGTTTCAACCACCTTGACGACACGGCCCCTCCTCAGGACGGTTATCCTGTCGGTGATTTCCTTCGCTTCTCTGAGCTTGTGGGTTATGAAGATTATTGTTATGCCCATCTCCCTCAGCCTTGAGAGAAGCTTCATCAACTCCCTAACCTCTATCGGGGTCAGGACGGATGTTGGTTCGTCGAGCACGAGTATCTTCGCTTCGCTCATTAGGGCTTTAAGTATCTCCGCTTTTTGCTGGACGCCTACAGAAAGCTCCTCGACACGGGCGTTCAGCGGAACTTCTAGGCCTATCTCACGCTCTATCTTCTCCGCCTTCCTCCTCACGTCCTGCAGCTTCGCCCTGCCCATAGACGAGGAAGCCAGAATCAGGTTTTCCAGAACTGTGAAGGCTGGCACCAGAGAAAACTGCTGGTAGACCATGTAGACGCCCTGCCTTATGGCGTCCCACGGGCCCCGAAACTTCACCCTCCTCCCAAATATCCATATTTCACCCCTGCTCGGCTCTATCTCTCCGTAAAGTATCCGCATCAGCGTGGTCTTCCCGGCGCCGTTCTCGCCGAGCAGTCCGTGAACCTCGCCCTTCCTAACCGTGAAGTCTACGTCCCTGAGAGCCACAACCCCGTCTGGATAAACCTTCGTAATCCCCCTCATCTCAACCGCTGGCTGGCTTCCCCCCATACCCATCACGGATGACTACCATTAGTCAAACTATAAACCTTTTCACCACAAAACCATAAAAAAGAAATTTGAGTGGGGCGAAGGCCCCGGATTTAAATCCGAGGCCTAGCTCACCGAACCCTTCTCCAAGGCCACGTTCAGGTCTTCGAGCGACTGCGCAGCCATAAGGGCCGAGATTATGCTCTCATACTCGTCGTGCGTCATCGGCGTCTTAAAGACGATACGTCCAGCCTTAATGTCGTCCTCCAAGTCGTGGATGAGGTCCCAGACCTCCGGGGTTATGTAGGTTTCTCTGAGCTGGCTGACGGTGTCTGCGACTTTGTCTGGTGTGAGTTCTGGGGCTAGGCGCCCAGCGCTCGATGCCTGCTCAGCGAACCACTTGACGCCGTCTATGTCCCAGATGCCTACGCCTTCCTCCTTCAGCCCGAGGGTTATTATGCCACCCTCCCACGGGCCCTTAACCACCATCTTTATGGCCGTGTAGACGGCCACGTCCACCCTCTTCGCCCCGCTAATCGGTATGTGCTCCGGGTCTATCCACTCCTGAGAGGCGTCCTGCCCCATGGCGAAGACGAGCTCGCCTGTCGTCTTGTGCCACTCCTTCACAGCCTCGAAGGAGCCTAGATGCGTGAGGCCGGCCAAGCCGTAGACGACCTTAGCTCCCTGCTCAAGCAGGCCTCTCGTGTACTCCTTGCCTATCGACGGGTCTGTGAAGGTTCCTGTGTACGTCCAGAGGAAGTTCGTCGTTGTCCCCATCTTCAGGTCGTAGTATTTCACTCCGAAGAGGTAGCCTATGTGGAACTTCCACAGCGGTGGTATGTCCATTCCTGCGCACGCCGCAACCGTGTCCCCGCCCAAGGTGTGAGCCATTCCAGCCGCAGCTATACCCATCAGGCAGGCGCACTCCTGCTCCCTAAACAGTATGTCTACCTCGTTAGGCCTCACCACGCCCGTGGTTGCGTCTATCAAGGCGAACTTCTGGTCCGGATACTTGTCAGCCGTCTCGTTTAGGGGCGTGGTCCAGAGGAAGCCTATCAGGACTAGGAGGCTGTATTCCCCGCTGCTGGCGTATTCCTCAAGCAGGGGCTTCATGTCCGCTAGGGATGGCGGGGTCAAGTAGGTAACGTCTACCTTAAAGTCCTCCATGGCTTTTTCAGCGCCCAACCACGCCATGTCGTTGAAGCTCAGGTCTCCCCTACCTCCAACGTCGAATAGCACTGCAATCTTCGCCTTCTTTGCTGGTGGCCTAGTAGTTGTATACCACCACCCTGCGGCTGCGGCGATTATGATGATTATTATGATTATTGCGGCGATTTTTGTTCCCGTCTTCCCGGCGCTCATAGTCTCCCCTCAGTCCGTATATTCGACTGGTTTAGGATTTAAGACTATTCCATAGCTGTGTGGCAATTGTAGTGTGGTTTGGGTTTAGTTATTTATTGTTGTATTGGATGGGGAATCTTAGCAGTGCGGCTATTCCGCCTAGTGAGCGTAGGTTTTTTCCCGCCTCGTGCTCCGTGCTGACTATTATTATCTTGCCCCCTTGCTTTTCCACGCTGTGCATGATGTTTTCTAGGGCCTTTCTCCTGTCATCTTGGGCTGTTCTGAGCTTTTCGTCGGTGATGAGCAGGGTTTCCACAGCTCCGTACTGGGCCGCTCTCTCTGTTTGCTCCTCTCCGTAGACTGCTCTTCCATCCCCTTTCCCTATCCGTGTTAGGAGCTCCTTCACAGCTTGGCTTTCCTCCATCATCCTTATGTTCGCTAGAACCTTGTCTAAGGCTCCTGAGCGTATTGCCTCGTAGACTCCAGCCTGGCCCGCCGAGCTGGTTGAAACTAGGGCGGAAACCCGCTCCGCCAGCTCTGGGTGCTTCTCCTTCAGGTGGTTGTGCAGTCGGTTCTTCATGTAGGCCGGCCCAGCAATAACGATTGGGCCCCCAACCTCACGCCAAACACTACTCAGCGCCTTCGCCGCCTCAGCCAGATAGGCCTGAACAGCCGACTCCCTACGCTCCGCCTCGAGCTTTCCGGGTAGCCTCGTCTTCTCCTCAGTCTTCACCTCCGGGCCCCTGTGCCTTAAGACCGCTATTGCGTATTCCTCGTCGTCTATTGCGACTATCACTACGGG
>QMYG01000022.1 GCA_003662535.1 Candidatus Bathyarchaeota archaeon | reverse complement strand
TATCGGTAGCCGTCTTCCTGCCCTACGTCCTAGAATACAACCTGAAGCACGCCCTAAGCAGGATAGCGGACATCGCAAGAATCGTCGGAATAGAGGGAAAAAGCGACGAGGAGGTCGCTAAGAAATTCATAGAAGACCTGAGAAACTTCATAAAGTCCCTCGGAGTCCCAACCACACTTGCAGGACTCGGCATAAGCCGTGAAAAGCTCGAGGAGAAGCTTGAAGAGCTGGTAGACAGGGCTATGGAGTCTACGGGGACGATTGCGAACCCGAGAACCCCAACGAGGGAAGACTACAAACGCATAATACTCTACGCCTACGAGGGGAAAACCATAGATTTCTAAACAAACACCACCTTTATTTCCAACCCTTTTCTCGTAAAACCACATGTTTTTTGATGTTTTGGTGCGGGGGGTGGGATTTGAACCCACGAACCCCTCTGGGAGCGGATACCCCATCCACACATGCTATGTTAGGGCGGCTGGGATCTTGAGTCCGCCGCCTTTGGCCAGGCTCGGCAACCCCCGCATGTTGGAGGTTAGGCGGGGAGTAACTTAAGCTTCACGCTTCTTGGTTCGGCCTGACTAGGGTTCCTATTGGCTGTCCCGCTAGGGCTTTGGCTAGGTTTTGCGGGTTCGTTCCGTCTATGACACGGAGGGGGATGCGTGAGCGCTCTAGGATTCTCAGTGCGACTGGGTCTAGTAGGGCGTATCTTCCAGCCTCTATCCTTCCACGCCACAGAACCTCTAGGATTTCCTCGTAGGAGGCCTCCTCGATTTTCTCGGCTTCTGGGTGGGTTTTCGGGTCTGCTGTGTATATTCCGTCTACGTCTGTCGCCTTGACCATGAGCCTTGCGCCTGAAAGCTCGGCTGCTATAGCCGCAACTGCGTCTGTGGATTGGCCAGGCTGCAGTCCCCCCATGACCACAAGCCTGTCCGTGCTTACGGCGTCTAGGAGTTCCTGCAGGCTTGCTGGGATGTGAGGGTAGGCTTGTTCTCCTAGTGCTACCAGCATGAGCCAAGCGTTTAGGCGTGTTATGAGTATGCCTATCTGGTCGCAGAGGGCCTCGCTTGCACCCAGACCCCTCGCTGCGTCTATGTAGATTCTGGCTGGCGCACCCCCACCAACAACTATTATCAGGCGTAGCTCCTGCCCAGCCGCCTGCCTGAAAACCTCGGCATACTCTCTTATCCGCATTGTCCGCAGCTTTCCCTGCACCATCTCGTAGAGGAGGTGCCCCCCGACCTTCACCACGACCGTTTCTTTCATCGCCGAACACCCCACGCTGTTGCGGCGTGTGGTATTGCAGGTAGACGGTTCATCGTGATTAGGCCTGGGGGAGCCTCGAGTAGTAGCGGGATTGTATTCACTATCATGGCTGCTGTGGCTTTGTCCCCGTGAACGCCAGGCCTTATCTCCAAATTTATTGGCGGAACAGCGTCTATGCGTATGATGTCGTGGTCTTCTGCGCCGACGTAGGCGTGCATCTCTAGGCGTATGACCTCCCGCCCATCCGAAACACCTACAGCCCACTGCTTAACTCCGGCGACACTCCCAGCGTCTACTCTAACCCCGTGAGATTCTACGGGCTGTTCAGCTATGACGGGGTCTAGGCCCTCCCTCACCTCGCTTATGTTCCAGCCGAGTGTGTCCGCAACCATGTGGATGGACTGCCTAAAGCCTACGTGGCCCATCCCGCCAGCCTGAACCTTCTGCACGAAGCTCTGCGGGTCTAGGCCAACGCCAATCTTCCTCTGAAAGGGTAGACGCCTCCTAGAGGCATCTATTACCCTTGCGGCGTAGACTCGGCTGACCTTCTGGCAGACAGCGGTCAGGGTCAGAACGAGCGTGTCCATCATGAAGCCGGGGTTCACGCCAGTCCCAAGCACCCTGACGCCCCTATCCTTTGCGGCTGAATCGATTCTTTCCGCCAGTTCCGCATCCACTATGTGCGGGTAAGCCAGCTCCTCGCAGGTGGAAATCACGTTCAGCCCGTGCCCGACGAGTTCGAGTATTTGTTGGTAGACTTGGCTTAGGAGAGAGGACGTGCAATGGACGGCCACCCTTGCCTCTGCTTCGGAGAGGGCCTCATCAATATCACGTTTGACGTAGACGCCTATTCTGCCCACGCCGACGAGTTCGCCCAAGTCTCTCTCGACCTTCCTCTCGTCTACGTCTACTGCGCCCACGATGCGGTAGCCACGCTCGAGGAGGAGCCTAGCTATCTGGCTTCCGATGGCGCCAACACCATAAATTACCACGCCTATGGAATCCATCAGCATTCCCACAGCCAACTCTTAACGCCTGCAAATTATTAAAGCTGAATCCTTCCCTTCGCAACCTAAATATTTAGGTATTCACGACATCAATGTTGGTGTGCGTGTGTCCCTCAAAAGCCAAGTAATAGACAGAAAGCTGGAGAGGCTCAGGTCTACTAAGGGAGTGGAAGGCTGCGCCGTAATCACAGTCGAGGGCCTCCCAATATCTAGCTTCCTCCCACTGGACATACCAACAGAGAAGGTTTCAGCGATGTGC
Source organism: Candidatus Bathyarchaeota archaeon (assembly GCA_003662535.1). Taxonomy (GTDB): domain Archaea; phylum Thermoproteota; class Bathyarchaeia; order EX4484-135; family B24-G1; genus B24-G1. The sequence continues at coordinate 5,591 of QMYG01000022.1, read as the reverse complement.
GTAGCCGCACTCAGCGTTGCGAAGCAAATTAACCGTGAACTGAATCGTGGGGAGTTCGACATGCAGATAGTGAAGGGCAGCGAGGGCTATACGATAATTATGTCCGCTGGGCGGAACTCAGTCCTAGTTACTCTCACCGAGAGGGACGCCCTGCTCGGCTTGGTTTATATGGAAGCTAAGAAGGTTGCCCGTGAATTGGCCGAGATTCTCGGCTGATTTGGCAGGGAATCCTTTAAATATAACGCCTCTATGCCATAAATTCTGGTGCGTTTTTCCGTATGCCACGAAGCGAATCCCTCAACGAGTTCAGGCTTAGAAAGACGCTGGAGATACTGGCCTCCAAAGAGGGGAGGGGGACAGAACTCGTAACACTCTACGTGCCTCCCGGGAGGCAAATCAGCGAAGTCATGAACATGCTTAGGCAGGAGTATGGAACGGCATCAAACATAAAGTCCGACGTTACGAGGAAGAACGTTCAGGACGCCATCACCCGTGTCATGAGCAGGCTTAAGCTCTTTAAGCAGGTTCCAGAGACGGGCCTAGCCATATTTGCTGGGGCTATCCCCCAGAACGGGCCTGGGAGCGAGAAGCTTGAAACCTACGTGGTGATTCCACCCGAACCTTTGGACATATACCTCTACAGGTGCGACTCACGCTTCCACATAGAGCCTCTAATGGAACTGCTCAGGGTTAGGGAGTCCTACGGCATTCTAGTCTTAGACGCAAGCTCAGCAACCTACGCAATACTCAGAGGGAAGAGACTGAAAATAATGAGGAAAATAACCTCAGACGTCCCGAGCAAGCACAGGGCTGGGGGAATGTCTGCACAGAGGTTCAAGAGGATAAGGGAGGCTAAGATTATCGGCTTCTTTAGAAGGATCGGGAAGCACGCTGAGGAAATCTTCCTGTCAGTTCCAGACCTGAAGGGCATCATAGTCGCTGGCCCAGGCCCAACGAAGCACGACTTCCTGAAGGGAGACTACCTGCACTACGAGCTGAGGGATAAGGTTGTCGCCGTCTTGGATGTGGCTTACACGGAGGAGCAGGGTGTGGAGGAAGTGGTAGACAAGGCCCCAGAGATAATAAGGAAGGTTCGCTACGTCGAGGAGAAGAAGCTCATGCAGGAGTTCCTCTACCACATCAGCAGAGACACGGGGCTAGCAACCTACGGCGTGAACGAAGTCCTAAAGAGCCTAGAAATGGCGAACGTGAAGAAGCTGCTAATCTCCGAGGGGGTAGACTTGGTTCGTGTCTTTATAAAGTGCAGCTCCTGCGGGTACGAGGAGCAGAGGACTCTGAAGAGCAAGGAGCTTGAAGACTTAGAGGACGAGCTATACGGGAAGCCCTGCCCCTCCTGCGGCTCCACAGCCCTGCGTATAGAGCGTGTCGAGGACTTCATAGAGCACTTGGCAAATCTTGGGGAGCAGACCGGCGCCGAGGTGGAGATAATTTCTCTGGAGACCGAGGAAGGCCAGATGCTGCTGAAGTCTTTCGGTGGTGTTGCTGCGATACTTAGATACAAGTTGCAGTAATTTCATGCCCGTTAAGCCCGAGAAAGGGCGAAAAATCTTATATTTCCGCAACTACCCCTCTGCATTAGGTGCTAGGATTTGGCCTCAAGAATAGAGGCCATTAGGGAAAGGCTGATGCAACTCATAAAGGTCAGCCCCGAAATAGAGGGCTGCGCCCTAATTTCTTCAGACGGGTTCATGCTGGTCAATCTTCTCCCTCCGGGAATGATAACGCTCTCCGACGAGGATATAGCCGCTATGTGCGCTTCACTCCTCAGCATAGGAGAGAAAATCGTAAAAGACATGAAGAAGGGCGTCTTTGAAAGGCAGATTATCATGGGTAAGCAGGGATACACAATAATTATGGATGCCGGGCCAGACGCCATCCTCATGGTTCTGGCCAGAAAAGGCGAGAAGGACAGGCTGGGCCTCATCTACTTAGAGGCTAGCAGGGCGGCTCGGGACGTAGCGGAAATGATTGGGTAGACTGTTAGGCCTCTATCTCCACGTGTATTTCTGGGTAGCCCTCTACCTCGGCTCCCTCCCCAGATGTGGGAAGTATGTCTAGCTTGTCTACCTTACAGGTGCCACATATGTCCTGATGGAACAGCCGCAGCTTCTCTGCGTTCTCCTCGTTTGCGGCGTAGACTCTGGCTCTGCTTATTACGGCGTTTAGTGGTAGACGCCTACTAGCCTTTTCCCTCCTTATCGCTGAAATCACAGCCACCGCTAAGTCCCCTGAGGCTAGGGCTTCCTCGTCTACGGGGCCTGGCGTCGGCCACCTACTCACGTGTATGCTCTTAAAGCCCATCTCCTCAGCATACATCCTCTGGTAGATTTCCTCGGTTATATGCGGACAGAAAGGCGCCAACAGCTGAACTATCCTAAACAGGGCAGTGTAAAGCGTGTATTGTGCGGATTTCTTTCCCTCCTCACCATAAACATCGGGCTGATAGAGCCTGTGCTTCACAATCTCGATATAATTGTCGCAGAAAACGTGCCAAGTGAAGTTTCTAAGCGTGTCTAGGGCAATATTGAAGGCGTTTCTCTCTAAAGCGTCGGTAACACGCTTGGTAACGTCTTCTAGTTTTGCGAGTAGCCACCTGTCTATCGGCTGGAGTGGAACCTTCTCGGGTGTGTAGTCTTGCAGCTGGAGGCTCACAAACCTAGCCGCATTCCAGAGCTTCCTGAGGAATCTCCAGCCATACTCCGTGTCAGACCACCTGAAGGGTATGTCTGAGCCTGTTGCTCCGCCGGCAGCCGCCCACTGCCTCGTTGCGTCTGCACCGTACTTGTCTAGGACTTCTTGGGCTGCCACGTAGTTTCCTAGCGACTTGCTCATCATTCGGCCGTCCGTGCCTAAGACCATCCCGTTTATCAGGCACGCCTTATACGGCTTCTCCCCGAAGAGGGCTAGATGGCGAACCATGAGGTAGTAGGCCCACGTCCTTATGATGTCTGAGCCTGAGGGGTGCAGGTCTGCGGGGAAGAGCCTCCAATCCATGTTGTCAGGCCAGCCCGCATGAACCGCACAAGTTATGGATGAGTCGAACCATGTGTCCAGCACGTCGCCGTCGGGCACAAACTTGTCGTGGCCGCACTTGGGGCACTTGTCCAGCTTGGGGGGTTCAAGCCTCGGGTCTATGGGGAGCCATTCAGGCTTGGCGACTATGGTTTCCCCGCACCGCTCGCAATACCAGACTGGAATCGGTGTGGCGAAGATGCGTTGCCTAGAGATAACCCAGTCCCAGTCTAGGGACTTCGCCCAGTTTATGAGCCTCCACTTCATGTGCTCCGGGTACCACTTAATCTCGTGGGCTTTACGCTCAACCTCGTCAGCAAGAACCATGGTCTTCATGAACCACTGCTTCTCCTCGAGGATTTCTACTGGGGTTCCGCACCTCCAGCAGACGCCGACCTCCTGCGGTATCTGCTCAGACTTGTAGAGAATCCCCATCGCCTTCAAATCCTCAACTATCGCTTTTCTTGCCTCCATTATCGTCATGCCAGCATACTTTCCAGCCCTCTCAGTCATTCGGCCCTTCTTATCAATGATTTGAATGACTGGAAGGCCGTGCCTAGCCACACTCTTCACGTCTGCTTTGTCCCCGTAGGTGCATATCATGACTGCTCCTGTCCCGAACTTTGGGTCTACGTCCCTATCCTCGATTATGCGCACAGTCCTGTTCACTATCGGCACGACGACCTCAGCGCCGACGAGCTTCTTGTAGCGTTCATCCTCGGGGTGAACAGCCACAGCCACACAGGCAGGAATCAGCTCGGGCCTTGTCGTCGCTATTGGTATATGCCCCCCCTGCTTCAGTGCAAACTTTATGTAGTGAAGCGTGCCCACACGGCTGACATGCTCAACCTCAGCATCCGCAATCGCAGTCTCGCAACGAGGACACCAGTTCACAGGGTGGGTGCCCCGATAAATGAAGCCCTTCTCGTAAAGCAGAACAAAAGACAGCTGCGTCCTACGCCAGTAGTCCGGGTCCATCGTTTCGTATTCTAGGCTCCAGTCTATGGAGCAGCCTAGCCGTATGATGGCCTCCTTCATGACCTTGATGTAGCGTTTCACGAAGTCTACGCAGAGCTTCCTGAACTCATCTGGAGGAACCTTCGTCCTGTCTATTCCGTATTCCTTCTCGACACGGACCTCCGTTGGTAGTCCATGGCAGTCCCAGCCTTGCGGGAAGCAGACGTTGTAGCCTTTCATCCGCTTGTATCTGGCTACTATGTCGAAGTATGTCCAGTTTAGGACGTTTCCCATGTGGAAGTCTCCTGAGGGGTAGGGTGGTGGCGTGTCTATGCAGTATGTTGGTCTTTCCTTGTCTTCCCTGTCGAAGCGGTAGATTTCCTGCTCCATCCACCACTTCTGCCACTTCTTCTCTATCTCGTGTATGTCGAACTCCTTCGGGAGCTTTTCAATCATGGCTAATCCCTTTTACTACCGTCTCATGTTTGTAGAGAACACAGCGATTTAAGTGTTAGGCAGATAAGCAGCCTACTCGACGATAAAACTAAATCACATACCGCAATTATTAATCTTGATTGTCGACATGAAGAGCGAAGTCGAGAAATACCTAGAAATGGCCGATGAATATTACAGGCTCGGCATGAAGTTATTTGCCGAGCACGACTACTATGATGCAGCCGAGAAAATATGGGCCTCCGTTAAAACCGCAACTATGGCATTAACGGAGAAATTCCTCGGCAGGACGAACCCGCCTAAGGGGGTTTACTGGAGGGAGTTCGTTACTGAGGCATTCATTAAGGCTGGACTGCCTAAGGATGCTGCCGAGGAGAAGGCCTCATACTTCATTGATGTGAGAAGTAGACTTCGTGGAGAATGCTTCTACGGACTAATATATGAGGAGATAGAGCATAGACCTCTGATAGAGAAGGCAAAAGAATACATAAGCGATGTGAGGAAACTGTTGGGTACTTAAGCTCCGGATAGGTTTGCGAATCTGCTTCCTATGTCCCGAACTTCCAGCTTTCTAGGTATTCCTTCTGTTCTGATGTCAGTTCGTCTATCTGCACGCCCATGGACTCGAGCTTCAGCCTAGCCACCTGCAAGTCTACCTCCCTTGGAACAACGTAGACTCTCCTTTCCAGCTTCTCCGCATTTTTCAGGGCGTATTCTGCACAAAGCGCCTGATTGGCGAAGCTCATGTCCATGACTTGTGGCGGGTGCCCCTCGGCGCATACTAAGTTCACTAGCCGCCCCTCACCGAGCACGTATAGCCGTCTACCATCGGCCAGACGGTACTCCTCCACGTAGTCCCGCACCACACGCCTCTCCACAGCCAACGCCTCAAGGTCGGGGAGCCACATCTCCACATTGAAGTGGCCAGCATTACAGAGAGTATGGCACCATCCCTCATCACCTTGAAGTGCTCGCCACGAATCACCTTATTGCACCCAGTAGCCGTGATGAAAATCTCACCAATCCTCGCAGCCTCACCCATAGGCATAACGCTATAACCATCCATCACCGCCTCCAGAGCCCTGATAGGGTCTACCTCGGTAACAATCACCCTCGCCCCGAAGCCACGGGCCCTCATGGCTATGCCT
>QMYG01000021.1 GCA_003662535.1 Candidatus Bathyarchaeota archaeon | reverse complement strand
GTTAGGAAGGATCTTCAGTGGAGCTACGACGACGATAAGAAGGCCCTCATACTCAAGACGAAGGACCTGACGGTTGAGTTCCACGAGAAGGGGTGGTTCACAGTGGACCTGTCCTGAGAGGTGATGGGTGATGAGGAGAGCTAAGGAGATCTCGGAGAGAGCCATTGAGATGACCCCGGAGGAGTTCGCAGACTTCACCAGTGTGCTTGAGGACATGGGGGTCCCCTACCACCACTTCATGCTCCGCTCAGATGAGGCGGAGAGATATGACGACGCCATAAACGTGAATCTCTTCCCGGTGGAGGGACACACACCCAGCCTCTGGGTGTTCCGGCTGAAAAGGAGGAGTGACGAATAGGGAGGCGATGGAAATGTTGCCAATATTCTACAGGAGTGCGTCAACGAAGCTGCTCGAGCGTGAGGAGGAGACTCTCTATAGTAGCCTGCTGGGAGTGTCAATTCTCTACGTAATTGCGATGATCACAGGGCTCTCTGCCCTCGTGGTCTCTGTGGCAATGGGAGATGCTCCCAAGGCGGTGCTCGGGCTGGTGTTTGTCTTCATCGCCCAGCTATGGCTTATGGCCGCCTCCATTATGACCCACAAGCTGGACCTGATAAAGGAGACCCTAAGGGTGCGAGCCCGCAAGGTTGAGCCTGAGGAGGGGGGTGAAGCGTGATGAGCCTGCTTGGAGACACTCCACGCAGGGGCGAGGTCAGGATGATCCCCAACAGCCTCGGGCTGAACAGGTCTGAGTGCGTGTTCTTCCTCGCCGGCGTCCCCGACACTGTCATCTCAGGGATAGCAGCCCTCATGCTTCCCATGATGGTGTGGGGCGTCGCTGCACTCCCGCTCGGACTTCCCATAGGTATCCCCCTGGTGGTGTGGAAGACATGGGTATGGCACCAGATTGCGGAGGCGGTTGAATGAAGAAGGTCATCTTCGTTTCCGGCCCCTACTCTGCGGACTCCAATTTGGAGATACTATCGAACATACTAAAGGCCGTCAAAGTTGCAAACGAACTGTGGAGAAAGGGCTGGGTTGTGATATGCCCGCACGGAAACACCTTTATGATGGAGGGCGACTACCAGATGTTCATCGACGGCAACCTTGAGCTCATAGATCGGTCCGACGCTGTCTTCATGATGCAGGGCTGGGCGAGAAGCAAGGGTGCCGTGAGGGAGCACAACTACGCGAAGTACGTTGCCAGGAAGGAGGTCTACTACTACATAAGCGACGTTCCGAATTTGAATGCGGAGCTGCAGGGCGATGATGGAGAAGGTTGAGAGGTGATGCGACATGAAGGTACAGGTCGAGATAAAGACGAAAAGCCTCAGGGGCAATCAGCAGGTGTTCAAGGAGCTCTCATGGCTGATTCAGCAGTACAAGGAGGCCAAGCCCGAGAGGAGGGCCAAGCAGGCTGAGAAGCTGAGGAACTTCAATCGGGCCCACGGCAAGCAGATATCCGTGCTGGTAAGCGACAGGGCCTTCGGCGAGAAGGTCCTCACCCTTCAGGAGTTCCTGGACATCATCACGCCGGGCTGGAGGCGGTGACTGTGAAGTGCTACTTCAGGAGCATTGAGGAAATGGTCGACCACTACGGGGCGAACTGCTGGGTCATCCTGTGGCCCACGGAGCGGAGGAAACATGACAATGCCAACACTGAACCTGACGAAAGATGAAGCCGAGTATCTATTCTGGCTCATGGTGTCGGAGGAAAGGGACGGTAACGAGATGGCTGCCAGAATACTGAATAAACTCCCCGTTCCGAAAAAGGAGATGACGGAATGAAAATCACCGACAGATACAAGAAAATGGCCCTCAAGGCTGAGGAGATCCAGCGGAGGTGGGACGGAAGATACTGTAGCTGGGTGTGGGTGCCCCACAGGAACTGGACGGGTCTGAAGCAGAATGCTCACGAGATGTCCGATAACTGCGTGTGGCTCCCGACGCAGGAAGAGCTGCAGGAGATGCTGGCACCAAAGAATGCCTTCTGGTACTACATGGGACTGGACTACCTAAACAAAGAGATGGGAGAAGTGTATGGTCCTTTATACGCGCAAGGGTATTTCAATGACGGCAATGAATTCTGGTTGGCCGTCGTAATGTGGAGAGAATACCATAAAATATGGGATGATGAAAAAGAAGAGTGGGAAGTGGTGTCTTGAGAGGAAGATGCGCACTTTGTGGATGCTCCGAGACGGAGTCCAACCCGGTAGGGTGGTGTTCCGTGATGGAGGAGTGGGTTTGCGAGAGGTGTTGCGAGGGGTGCTATGAGGCATCATACCCCCACGGGTGCCCCGTGGACGGTCTGGATTTCGAGAAGGAGAACGGAGGTGATTGAATGGAGAGGAGAATATACATCTCCCGCGATGAGGAGATCACCGAGAGGTACAAAAAGATGGCTCGCAAGGCCGAGGAGGTGCAGAGGCTGTGGCGTCCGGAGCCCGGGGACAGGGTCATCTGCAAAAGGGATATCTATCTGAGGGACGTGGGTGAGCTGAAAGAGGGTGAGGTCACCATGATACTTGATGTGGAGGACTCGGTCCTGTATGTTGGAGAGGTATCAAGGGTTACATGCTACCCGGAGTGCATAGTTGTGCCCCTGGCGGAGTGCGAGAAGGAGGACTTCATCTGGCTCCCAACGCAGGAGCAGTTGCAGAGACTGGTCCTCGGGCCCTGGCAGGCCAAGCTGCACCGCATACACGCGTGGTTCATGACGGAGGCATACGAGCGGGGAGAGCACTTTGTCTCCTCAATGACTGAGCTTTGGCTGGCGTTTGTTATGTGGGACAACCTCCACAAGGTCTGGGACGACGAGAGGGAAGAGTGGGTGGACAAGTACGGCTGAAACGTGAGCGAATCTGATGAGGAAGGAGGTAATGAATTGAAGAGCGAAGACCTGGATGGGTATCTGTGGTTCGCAATCGGTGCATGGCTCACCGTGCTCATATACCTGCTTGTGTGTATCATCGCAGCGATACTGTCGTGAGATGGGGGTGACGAAATGAGAAAGAAAATTGGAGAGGAAACCGTAATAAAGGACGTGTATGCCACAGTGTGCGACGAGTGTGGAAGAGAGCTGAAAAAGGATGAGTACGGATGCTACTGCGGCATAAAGGTTGACTACACCTGGGACGAGTACGGCGACGAGTTCGGAGAAGAACTGGACTTCTGCTCTTTTAGGTGCATGATGAAATACCTCAAAGACGAGCTGAAAGGTCTTCACTCAGCCTATGGACGATATGAACTGAAGCAAATGCCGGAGCGCGTGCCGATACGTATCTACGTTGACAAAATGTTATTGAATGAACTGCTTGAGGGATAAAAGGTGATGCGACATGCCGTGTGAATTGTGCCCCGTGTGCGCCAGCAGGAACGTCGTGAAGCGCCCGGGCGGATACCTCGAGTGCAAGGACTGCGGCCACACCTGGAGCGCCCCATGCTGAGTGCGAGGCGGGACGATGGCCAGAATCCACATAGACAGGAAGGACCTCCCAGGCCCGCTGAGCTCAATAGAGGGCCTGCCACCCTGGAGGCACAGGGGCTTCGCAATGCCCGGCTCCGTCCCCGCAGCGTGGGGACCCCAGGACAGGCCGAGCGATGTGGATCTCGTAATCGTCGGCGAGTCCCCGGGGAGAGTGGAGCTCGAAAGAGGCCACCCCTTCGTGGGACCCTCGGGCGTACTGCTCAAGACCGCCGTGGACAAGCTCCAGGAGGCCCTCGGCACGAACCTCTCCATGTTCGTTATGAATGTCTTTCCTGCAGGCAGGCCCCAGGACGAGCAGACCGCCTGGAAGGAGGCCCAGGCCCTCCGCAAGGCCGTGCAGAGAACCATCCGTGATGCCAACCCCCGCGCAGTCCTCGCCCTCGGACGCTTCGCAGCCGTCGCAACGGGCTGGCAGCAGGAGCTCGGCGACCCTGCTAAGTATGTCATCTCAGGCCTCGGCGAGTGGGTGCCCTATGTGGAGCGTGTCTGGTACGCCAGCAGCCCTGAGAGCGTCGTGCCGACCGTCCTGGCCCCGCACCCCTCCGCCGTGCTGCGCAAGCCCGACAAGTTCCTGCCCAAGTTCACAGGCGCCCTTGAGCACCTTCTGGAGATCCTCAGGCCCGACGGTTGAGGGAGATATTGTGTCTGCAGAGCTGGCGTTGCCTGCAGCCGTTCTCCCCTGGGGGGTGGGGGTTTGTCCGCTGTGGCGTGCATGTGACCTTGAGTTAGGTTTATATACCATTCCAGCTAATGTATGCGTTGCTGGCGGGTTCAGAGTTGCCAGACCAGGGAGGGGGGGCCGGCGAGACCCTCCCTCCGCGCTTTTTGCCATTTTCTAAAGCAGGGAGACTGAATGTGCAAAATAGGTAGCGGGGGGAGAATTCGAATCTCCGATCTCAGGGACATGGGCCCTGCGGGTTGTCCTGGCTACCCTACCCCGCTGTTCGCTCAGCGCCCTTTCGTAGCCTTGTAGACCTCATAGTCCTTTTCGATTTCCAGCTTGATCATCTCCGAGGGCACCACGTAGGCCTTGCCGACCACGCCTCCAAAGATGACGCCGCCGACCCAGTCGTCATAGTTGAACTCACCGTACACGTCGGTATAGTCCTCAATGTTTTTATTCATTTCGTCGAGCTTGTGCTTATACACGATGTAGCCCTTCTGCACGTTGAAGCTGTAGCCTCCCATCGCCCTGCGCAGGGCGTGCAGCCAGCGTCCGCCCTGGCCTATCCAGGAGCCCGGCTCCGGCGTGTAGATCGTCACGGTTCTCCCTCGAAGCTCCCATGCTACCGCCTGGTCGTAGAATGTGTCAGGTCTGAGCCAGGGGTAGGCCTCTCCCGTCTTCACAACCTTTTCGAAGAACTCCTCGGGCTCCCAGGCGTTCTCCTCAAGGTAGAGATAGTAGCGCCATCCGCGGCCCCCGGTTGTGTGCTGCTGCGCCAGGACGTAGCCTGGGACGGCAGGTGGGCGGAGATAGCAGGGATTGCTTCTCTCCGCCTTCACCACCAGCGCTCGGTCGCCATATTTGTGCTCTGTGCATTCTTCCAGCTTGGGCATTGTATCACCCCTAATAGGTCAGTCCGATGGACAGATAGTACACTATGAGCCAGAGGTACATTATCAGCCAGGAGAATGAGTTTTCTATTCTGAGTCTGCGGCTCCTGCGCGGTACTTTCGGCAGGTCAAGTAGCATCAGGCTTGAGATGGCCATCATCGCTATCGCCACGGGCAGGGCCTTCTCAGGTAGCTGCCCGAGCCCCGTCAGGGTGATCCATATCATGTGAGACAGAAATATTAGGAACATGACCACCCCTGCGGCCTTCTTGCGACCGAGCACGACGGGAAGCGTGCGCACGCCGTGCGCAAGGTCCCCCCGCACGTCGGAGAAGTCCTTGATTGAGGAGGCCCCGAGTAGGAAGACCAGCGGCACGGCTGAGAAGGCGTAGATTCTCCCGTCCGTGATGCCTCCGCCAACGCTTGTCCAGATGAAGAGCGGAGCGAGCAGCCCTCTTGCGAGGGCCTGCGAGAGAATGTTGTAGGGCAGACGGGCCTTGAGGTTTATCCCGGGGAGGCTGTAGGCGATTGTCAGAAGCCCAATCACAAGTGCGAGTGTCCCTGAGAGCCTGCCGAAGGCGATGTAGGCCCGAGCGAACAGAAGCCCGTAGAGAAGCCCTGAGATCTCTGCCACGAGCACGGGGTCTGCTTCGCCCTTCGGCAGGGGCCTGTGGGGCTTGTTCAGGCGATCTATCTCCACCTCCATAGCCTGGTTCAGATAGTTTGAGGCTACATTCAGGCCCACGAGCGTGCTGGAGATCTGCCAGATGAGGAAGGCGTCGGCAGTTCCTCCGAGCCACCTTGAGAAGGCCACGGGGCCTATTATGCCCACGATGAGGGGTGCCAGGAGCGTCAGGGGCCTTGCGAGCCTTATGCCGACGCTTGCGGCCTTGAGGATGTCTCTGCCTTTCATTGTGCTCCCGCCTGTTGGTGTTAAGTTGTTCTGAGGTGTATTTAACTCTTTCTTAACAGCCTTGGGAAACCTGCACCTTAAGGAGAGAAAAAGCTTCTTCTTAGCTCATCTGCTCCCTTAGGGGGTTCTAAGAGGGCCTACCCATGCGAAGTTATTTATAGGAGCTGTTTGTAATATGTCTCTAAGCGTGGAACTGCAGGCGCTGAGCATGAGCGTGAGCATGAGCACCAGCGTGAACATGAGCATGAGCACGAGCAGAGGCGGAGGCGAAGCGCGAGGTCTGAGATGTAAGGCTGTTTGAGATTTGAGGATTGCATGGACAGGAGGCGAAACGTATGGCTGGCAAGGCTGGAAAGAAGAAGAAGCTTGGGGAGGCCCGTGTCAGGTTGAAGTGCCCTGTATGTGGGCATGTGTGGAACTACACAGGGAAGAAGGGCCTGGGTGAGGTCACGACGTGTCCCCTTCGCTCTTGTTGTGGGACGGTGCCATTGAATGAGAAGACCATTATCGAGATTTATGACGAAGACCTAAGGCGCTCTTTTGAGGAGTATCTCAAGCAGAAGGAGGAGGCCGAGCAGGAGGAGAGAGCGTCCGGGGGCGTTAACTATCAGGGGATCAAGGAGAGACTGAAAATCGTCGGTAGCGACATCCCAGCTCCGAGGTACAAGCCTGAGACTCGTAAGAGGAACATGAGGGATTCCGACAGGCTTATAGAGGCCCATCAGCGTGCTGAAGCTGAGAGCGCGGAGGGAGTGGCGGAGATGTTCCTCTCCGAGCTGGGGGAGGAGCAGAGGAGAGCGCCTGAAGAGCCCTTTGAGGACTTTGAGGAAGACCTTGGAGACATTCGCGTGCCCGAGGCTGAGGCTCTCGGACGCACCAAGGAGCTCTCTGAGCAGCTTGTGAGGAAGTCCACTAAGGGCCAGGCCCCTCTGAAGTTTACAAGGGCCTCCCCGGTGGATGAGGTTGACAGACTGTTGCTGATTCTAACAAAGGCGGGCATCGTATACGCCGACGTGATAAGCAATCTGGTCTACGATGGCATAGTGGACGCCTCAGATCCCTTCAAGCTGTGGAAGACCCTGAGGTCCTTTAATGTGTCAAATAGAGACTGCATCGCGATTCTCTCTTACTTCTACAAGGTCGACCCGTCTGAGATAGAGGAAAGGGTCAAGGAGTGGGACCGCATGGATAAGGAAAGACGCAAGAAGGTGTTTGAGAAGGCCGGGCCGAGGTCCGGCGAGGAAGAGCCCCTGCGTGAGGGAAAGAGCGGGCCTCCCACCGAGCGTAGCATTGCAGCTGAGGCCTATCGCATACTGACCGAGACGGATGTGGACTCGGATGAGTTCGTCTCGAAGCTTGAGAGGCTCTCGCGCAAGCTTGAGGCCCAGCAGCTTGCGGAGGTTCTTCGGAAGAAGATGCTCAGCAGGCTTCTCGGTAAGGAGGATGAGGAGGCAGGGCCCAGGGAGGAGGGGAACGGTAAGGACACGGTGACGCTCTTCTTCAGAGGCCAGGAGGTCCGTGTGCCGTTCGAAAAGCTGATGGCCATCATGCAGAACCCGGAGGCTCGCAAGTTCTTCGGCCTGGAGGAGCCCGGGGGCTCCGACGGCGGGGAGAAGATCCCCTGGACGGACCCCGACACGGGCGTGACGGTCAAGGTCTCCCCCGAGACCTACGCCATGCTGAGGGCCCTCTCGGGCAGGAAGCAGGAGGACAAGAGCGACCTGGTGGACTGGGTGAACCCGAAGGACGGAAGCATACTGAAGGTCCCGCGGGACATGGTCATGCCTTTGACGATGATGGCAATACAAAGCCGCAGCTCGGGCACTTCCGAGCAGGAGAGGCTTCTTCAGGAGAAGATTAACCAGCTCGAGAGGCGCAATCTCGAGCTGATGGAGAACATGCGCGCTCAGCAGATTGCGAGGGAGGTTGGAGACAACATAGCGGGCAGCCTCGGGGGGGTCCTAAAGCAGGCTCAGGATGAGATTAGAGAGCTCAAGCGTGAGCTGGAGGCTTTGAAGGCCAACCGCGAGAGGGGAAGCGACTTTGATACGGTCGTCAATGCCCTCTCGAAGTTCCAGCAGGTCACTGGGGTGCCCGTGACGTTCGGAGGGGTCAGCCCGCAGCTTAAGGGCATGGACATTGAGGAGAAGCGCGTCATGGGCGAGCAGAGCTTGGCCGAGAAGGAGCTTGAGTTCAAGCAGAATGTTGTGGGCACGGTTGTTCAAAAAG
>QMYG01000020.1 GCA_003662535.1 Candidatus Bathyarchaeota archaeon | reverse complement strand
CCTCTACGGAGATTCGGAGATTTTAGACGCTGCGGAGTCCAGTAGTCCAGGCCTGTTGGCCATTGATGCGCCGCTGAGCCTGCCTAGCAGGGGTGCGATGCGTGAGGCTGACAGGGCGATGCACCGCCTCGGCTATCCGGTCTTGCCTCCGGGCTTCCCGGCCATGCGTAGGCTCACCTTGAGGGCGGTGAGGCTTGTAGGCCTTTTGAGGGGGCTCGGGCTGGACGTAATTGAGGTTCATCCTGCGTCTACCCGCAGGGCGCTCGGTATGCCCGTCAAGGACTGGGCGGAGATACAGTCTGTGTATTTGAGGCTCGGCTTGAGGGGTGATGTAGAGCGTAGACGGCTGTCTAGGCACGAGTTGGACGCTGTGGCCGCTGCGCTCACCGCTAGGCTTCACCAGCTCGGCCTGACTAGGGTTGTTGGGGATGAAGGCCAGATTGTGCTTCCTCTGGAGCGTGATTGGCGTTGGCTGAGGGGGAAGTTAGGCTGAGGGAGGCCCTGAGCAGGGCTCTGGAGGCTGGCTACCAGCTCAGCCCCTCCGCCCTAAACCTACTCGCCAGTCTACCACCAGACGTAGACCCGGAGCAGGTTGTGGAGACGGCACTGAAGCAGGCAAAGGAAGACCCCGACCTGCTAGTGCTGGACGAGGAATTATTGCGGTCTGTTCTGCCTGAGGAGCCGAAACAAGAAGAAGCTCTGGGGGAGGCCTGTCTGTTTGAGGAGTCCATCGGGCCTTCAAGGAAGGCCTATGCGGCTGAGGTCGAGGAACGGGTCGAAGTCCTTATGAATCCGACGGAGCATCTGGCTCCCGAGGGCACTGTTGAGGGTTATCTGAGGTATTTCAGGGATAGGTTCGTGAAGCTGGAGTCCCTGCTGCGTAGGAGGATGGACGCTAGAGACGCCGTCTCCATCTCCTCTGCCCTCAGAATGCCAGCAAACACGAGAGTCAAGGTTATTGGCATGGTCTCGGAGAAGAGGGAGCGTGAAGGAAAAATACTGATAACCCTCGAGGATTTCGAGGCACAAATTAGAGTTCTAGTCTCGCCCAGCTCAGGCGAGGGCGCACTGAAAAAGGCGAGAAGCCTCGTCCTCGACCAAGTGGTCTGCGTGAGCGGGGTGAAGCTCGACAGGGGCTTAATTTTAGCCGATAATATCATCTGGCCCGACCTGCCCCAGCGCCAAGTGAAGACCGCTGACGAGCCGGTCTATGCGGCGCTGCTCTCAGACCTGCATTATGGGAGCAAAACCTTCATGACAGATGCCGTAGACCGCATGTTGAGCTGGCTTTCAGGTAGACTGGGTAATGGAGGCCTACAAGAGCTGGCTGGCAGGGTGAAGTACCTGCTCATCGCTGGGGACTTGGTAGACGGCGTGGGCGTCTACCCAGGCCAGAGGGACGAACTCTCCGTAGAAAGCCTCTACGAACAGTATAGGGGCGTGGCAGCCCTCCTAGAGCGTGTGCCAGAACACATAGCGGTCATCATCATACCCGGAAACCACGACGCCTCTAGGAAGGCCCTACCGCAACCAGCCATCTCCAAGGAATACGCCGAACCCCTCTACGAAACACTACCAGTCTATTCCCTCGGGAACCCCGCCCTCGTCAGAATTCACGGCGTAGATGTCCTACTCTATCACGGGCAGAGCCTAGACGACCTCTCCTCAACAGTTCCGGGACTGAGCTTCCACGAGCCCTGCAGGGCGATGAGGCTTATGCTTCAGGCTAGGCACTTAGCCCCAATCTACGGCGGTAAAACGTCCCTTGCGCCGGAAGCCCAAGACTTCCTAGTCATTACGCACGAGCCCGCCGTGATGCACGTCGGCCACGTCCACGTCTACCAACACGAAACCTACAGAGGAACAGTCCTAGTGAACTCGGGTGCATGGCAGGAGCAAACAAGCTACCAAAAACGCATGGGCCTAGAACCAACACCCGGAATACTGCCGATAATAAACCTGCAAACCCTAGAACTAATAGCCCTAGACTTCACAAAACCGCAAATCGCAGTTCTAAAATAAAGAAAACATTTAATTTGAAAGGAAGTTCTTACTTTGTTGGGGTTTAAGCATTGAAATTAGTTGTTAAGGTGGATGAGGAAGGTAAGGTGAAACTTCCAAGAGAGGTTATAGAGAAGGCTGGCTTAACTGAAGGTAGCTCGCTGGACGTGATTATTGATGGGAATAAAATAATATTAATGCCTACTCAATCGCACGCTGAAAAATACTTCGGAATATTTAAGGTGGAGGCGTGGCCTGACGATTTAGATGAATATGTGGTGGAGGCTCTTAGAAATTGGTGGAAAGAAGAGCATACGTAGACGTTAATGTATTCGTATACTAGCTGACAGCGCACCCCAAATTTAGCTCTTAATGCGTTAAGAGCTAATGCTGAAATAATTATTTTTCGAATGATAGGGATTTTGATAAGGCACTGATAGGAAGGGTCTTCTAATTTTGGCAGGTCGCTTTGTCGTGGGTGTTAGGTGAAATAATGTTCTTATTGGTTTTTGTTGTTTTGTTTTTTGGTGTTTGGTTTGAGGGTTGGTGTGGTGTTTAGTGAGCGTTATTTGGAGTATGATTTGGGTTTTGGTCATCCTGAGCGTCCTCAGCGTCTACGTTCTGCTTTGAGGGTTCTTGAGCCCTACTTCGACAGGCCTGAGGTTGTTTTGCTCGAGCCTTTCATGGCTTCTGAGGAGGACCTGCTTAGGGTTCATGCCTCTAGCTATGTGAAGATGATTAGGGGCATGAGCGTGCACGGCACTGCCTACCTGACCGCTGACACGCCTGTGCCTAAGGGCGTCTACGAGATAGCTAGGCTTTCAGCTGGCGGCGCCATAAAGGCGGGGGATGCAGTCGCTAAGGGCGAGGTAGACAGGGCCTTTGCATTGATTAGGCCTCCCGGACACCACGCAGGCAGGGACTACGGCGGGGGCTTCTGCTACTTCAACAACATCGCCATAATGATCGAGTATCTGCGCAGCGTCCACGGCTTCAAACGCTTCGCCATACTGGACTGGGATGTCCACCACGGAAATGGAACCCAAGACATCTACTACGAAGACCCAACTGTGCTTTACTTCTCCACGCATCAATATCCGCTTTACCCCGGAACGGGAATGTTGGACGAAATAGGCAGGGGGGAGGGCGAAGGCTACAACGTGGATGTTCCCCTCCCGCCCGGCTCTACTGGTGCGGATTTCCTCTACGTGGTTAATCAGCTTTTCGCCCCAATCGTCAGGGAGTTTAGGCCGGACGCCATCTGCGTTTCAGCAGGCTATGACGCCTATTTCCGTGACCCGCTTGCCAGTCTACGTTTTGCTATAAGGACTTATGCTGAGGCTGGCCGTCTTGTTGCCAGCTTGGCTGACGAGCTTTGCGGTGGTAGGGTTGTGGTTGTTCTTGAGGGGGGCTACGATTTGGATGGTGTTTCTAAGGGCGTCTTGGCGACAGTCCTGGCTTTAGCTGGGCTGGACGGTGTGGAGGAGCCGTATAGGCCTCCTGAGCAGAAGTTAAGCGACGTGGTTGTGGAGCGTGTTTCTAGGCTTAAGAAGATTCTGTCTAAATATTGGGGTGGGTTGGCTGGCGGCTAAGCCTTAAGCAGGCAGGCTGGCGTGTAGGCTACTAGCTCCTTGAGCTGCTCGTCCTCCATGAATATCGCCTTCACCGTGGACCTCGGTATGGCTAGCCGTGTCTTTTTTGTTCTCCCGTGCCTGCCCATGCTGACGACCCTGCTGTTTAGGAGGCCTAGCATGTCCTGTTCGCTGATGAGGCCGCTGACCCTCCTCTGCGTTAGGGGTTCTAGGCCTATTTGGTTGCAGAGTTCGCAGTAGACGTTGTATATGTCACCTGTGGCGACGGTGCTCACTTTCCTGTTTAGTAGGTAGACGCTGCAGAGGACGAGCTTGGAATGTAGAGGCAGGTTCCGTATGACCTCCTCTATTCGGTCTCGCTCGATGCGCTTTTCGGCCTCCCTGACGTGGCGCTCCTCAACCTTAGATGCTCCCTCACGCTCAGCCAGCTCGGCTGCAACCCTGAGCAGGTCGAGTGAGCGTCTGGCGTCTCCGTGCTCGGCTGCGGCTAGGGCGGCACAGAGTCCTATTACGCCGTCTGCTAAGACTCCGTCGTGGAAGGCCAGCTTAGCCCTCTCTTCGAGTATGTCCCTAAGCTCAGCCGCATTGTACGGCCTGAAAACCATCTCTTCTTCGCTTAGGGAGCTGAGGACTCTTGGGTCTAGCATGTCTTTGAAGCGTAGGTCGTTTGATATGCCGATGAGCGAGACCTTGCTGTTGCTCAGCTCGCCATTTATCCTCGTCAGGTCGTAGAGTAGGGTGTCTCCGTAGGCCTTTACGAGCACGTCTATTTCGTCGAGGACGGCGAGAAGGACGCCCCCCTTCTTCTCGAGGCCCTTGAGAAACCTCTGGAAGACCTCGCTTTGGGCTAGGCCCGTGAAGGGCACCTTGACGCCTACGGAGCTGCAGAGGCTTGAGAGGACACGATATTCGGTTCCAGCTAGTCTGCAGTTCACGTAGCAGGTGGAGACTGGTGCGTTAAGCTCTTCAGCCTTCTTCATCAGATGTTTAAGCACGTAGCGAACAACCGCCGTCTTGCCTGTGCCGGTCTTGCCGTAGATGAAGAGGTTGGAGCACCTGTAGCCCTTCAGCACCGGAGCCATCGTCGAGCCTAGATATTCGATTTCCTCCTCCCTGTGTGGAAGCTTTTCTGGAACGTAGTCGTGGCAGAGGACCTCCCTATTCTTGAATATGCCGCCTCCGGAGAGGAAGCGGTCGAAGACCTCGTCTAGTGATGTCATGATTGTTCTCACCCCTTCTAATTGTTGGGTTGCTTAGGGTCGTGAGACCCCGGCACCCCTATATTTCCAGTGGAAGCCTCCGGGAGGACTCCTGTCCTCCTTTATGTGTCCTCGGCTTCCGCCGAGGAAGCCTCCGAGAATAAGCGATGGTGCTGTAGATTTAATGGCCCTCCTCTAACTTCCTAGACTGGCCAATACAGAGTTTTTTACGTTTTCTTGCGGATGGCGGGCTTGTGCTTAGTGGGTTTTCCAGTGGAAACGAAGGGGTGTGGGGATGTGCTTTGGTGATGTAGTTCCGTTGGTTGTTGGGGTTGCGCCCATTAACTTTCACCCGAATCTCCAGTCCTAGCGCAGCCTCGTTAAGCGTCTACCACATGGTGTTTCGTCTTCCCGGGCTGAGCGGCTGTAGGGCCTGGGTCTCCGTCTACCATGTGCAGTCTACAACGGCTGTGAATATCTGTGAAGTGGCTGTCGGCTTGGTTTTCAACAAAGCAGAAAACAGCCCCACCCCTCCGTTTCCACTGGAAATCTGAACCCTTTCCAAAGCATGGTTCTAGGGGCTGTTCACAGCATGGTTAAGTCTGTGAAACCAGAACACGTGGAACTTTAGGCGTTCCTCACATTTTCTCTTCAAATCGTGCAGTTCTCAACTTCACAGACGACCGAAATTCTTTAGGCTTGTAGAGCTGTAGAGTTGTGTAGACGTGGTAAGGTCTGGGAGATGCCTGCCCGTAAGCTGCGCATAGAGGTGTATGACTGGGAGGGCAACAAGTACACGATAACCTTCGAGGGTAAGGTTACCCGTGATAAGGTTGTCCAACTCTTCGACTTGGTCGAGCTTATGGGCGGGGTCTCCGATTCTGACCTAGATTGGAGAGACCCTTCAGAAATTAGCCGTTTTGAGAAGGTTAAGCTGTTGATTGAGAAGAATTTTCCTGTTGTTTGGTTTAGGTCCGTTGATGTGAAGTTTGCTTATGAGCAGGAGTATGGTGAGCCGATTAAGCTGAGCACCGTGTCTACCTATCTTGCTAGGCTTTTTAAGAGGGGCTTTCTCGTTCGCCGTGGGCCTCCAAATTCTAGGCAATACCGCCTCAGCACGGAGCTCATTCGTCAGGCAGGTCGAGCTGGGCTTTCTCCGTAGCAAAGTTAATGGCGTGGCCTCTCCAAGGTTGCGTTGAGGCGTCTGTCAGGGGACAAGAAAAGTAATGCTTAGGGGTGCGACGGTCAGGATTCAGGGCGTCGTTCAGGCTGTGGGCTTTAGGCCCTTCATCTATCGCCTCGCAGTTAGGCACAACCTTAAGGGGTATGTGGCCAACCTCGAAGACGCAACCGTAGAGATTTTCGTGGAAGGTGAGGAGAAAGCGATAAAGGATTTTCTTAAGGCATTGCCGAAAGAGGCGCCCAAAGTCTCGCAAATCGAAAGTGTTGAGGTGAGTTGGGGCGCCCCCCGAGGTTATAGAGGCTTCGAGATTAGGCCTAGTCAGTTTAGGCGCATGTCCTTCGGCTCCATAATTCCGCCGGATATCTCGATATGCGAGGAATGCGTAAAGGACATGTTTAGGCCTGGGAGCCGCTGGTATCTCTATCCCTTTACGTGCTGCGCTCAGTGCGGCCCTAGGTTCACGAGCGTGTGGGCCCTGCCCTACGACAGGCAGAGGACGAACATGGCGGATTTCCCGCTCTGCGAGGACTGTCTACGTGAATACGAAGACCCTATGGACAGGCGTTTCCACGCCCAAGGGATATGCTGCAGCCGCTGCGGGCCTAGGATGATGCTGGTGGATAGGCGTGGGGAGGCCTTAGAGGTAGACGAACCCGTTCGGGAGGCCGCTAAGCTCCTGAAGGAGGGCTACATCGTCGCTGTGAAGGGCATCGGCGGTGTGCATCTGGCGGCTCTAGCGGTCGATGACGAGCCTGTCTTGGAGCTTAGGAAGCGTAAGCGCCGCCCCTACCAGCCCTTTGCCCTCATGTCCCCAGACTTAGAGGCTGTGCGTAGTTTTGCCGATGTCTCCTCGGAGGAGGAAAAACTGCTTGTTTCTTGGCGTAAACCGATAGTCGTGCTCCGTAAATCCGGCGACTACTACCTGTCTGAGTGGGTTTCCCCAGGCCTAGACACGGTCGGCGTTATGCTGCCCTACACGGGGATTCACATCCTCCTGCTTAGATACTGCGGTGAGCCAGCCCTAATCATGACGAGTGGAAACCCCTCAGGCCTCCCCATGGCTATAAGTAATGAAGAAGCACTACGGCTCTTAGGCGGTATTGCCGACTTCTTCCTCCTGCATAACCGCAGGATCATCAATAGGTGCGATGACTCCGTCGTTAGGTTAGTAGACGGTATGCCGATTCTCTATAGGCGTTCTAGGGGTTTTGTGCCAAGCCCCATAGAAATTCCGATGAAAATGGAGGAGAATCAGCTGGTTCTCAGCTTGGGCGCCGAGCTTAGAAATGTTGGGGCAATCCTCTACCGCTCTAGGTGCTTCCCCACGCAGTATATAGGGGACACGGACAACATGGAGACCCTCGACTACCTGAGAGAAGCCGTCCACAGGCTTAAGGGCCTTCTAGGCATAGAAGCCGAGCCTACAGCCATAGCACACGACCTAAACCCCGCCTACCTAACCACACGCCTAGCCAAGGAGCTAAGCGAAAACTCGGGCTGCAGACTAGTGGCTGTTCAGCACCACCACGCACACCTAGCATCCCTAATGGCTGAGTGGGGCCTCCCAGCCGATGAGCAAATCGTCGGCATAGTCATGGACGGCGTAGGCTACGGGGCTGACGGAGACGCATGGGGGGGCGAGGTCCTAGTAGGTGGGTATGAAGGCTTCAGGCGTGTAGGCCATCTCGAGAGGCAGCCCATGCCGGGCGGAGACCTCTGTGCGCTCTACCCAGACCGCATGCTATTGGCTGTTCTGCTCACCCGCAGCGAAGACGACAGAAGGCGTGTTCAGTCCGTCCTTTCTAGGAGTGTTAAGCATCTTCCGCATGGGGATGCCGAGCTTCGTGTCCTTCTCGCCCAGCTGAGGAATCCCAGCCTGCATACAACGAGTGCTGGGCGCTTTTTGGACGCCGTCTCCGCCCTTGCCGACGTATGCCACAGGAGGACGTATGAGGGTGAGCCAGCCATCAGGTTGGAGGCCGCCGCCAACAGGGGGAGGCCTGACGCCCTGCCCCTAGCTCCGCAGATTGCAGACGAGAAAGGCGTCTACGTCCTTAAGACTGGAGACCCGCTCTACGAGCTGGCCTGCGCACTCGAGGAGGGGCGTAGACGGGTAGACGTTTGTGCTGCGGCTCAGGAGGCTCTAGCACGGGGCATGGCCGAAATAGCGATAGGCGTAGCCGAGGAACGGGGCATAAAAACCGTCGGCGTTTCTGGAGGGGTTTTCATGAACGCCTACATACTACGCAGAACAAGACAAATCGTCGAGGATGCGGGGCTACGCTTCCTCCACCACAGGCTGTTGCCGCCGGGGGACGGCGGCCTCTGCGTCGGTCAGGCGGCTGTCGCCGCCGCTAAGACTTTTGGTTAGGCCTCGGGCCTGCTTGATATCGCCCTCGGCTCAGCCAGCTTTCTCAGGCTTTCCTGCAGCTCCCTCTCCAAAGTCCCTAGTATGCGTCTACGCTCCTGGCCTCTAGCCCTCCGATAAGCCTCTACGTAGTTGCGTAGGCGGCTTCCAATCTCCATGTAGGGTTCGAGTCGTGGCGACTCCAACACGCCCAGATAGCCCAAAAGTAGGACTGTGTAGAGGGAACGTAGTGTGTTCCTCCTCGCCTGCCTCAAAGTCCTATTAAAGGCTCCTCTGGAAACCCTGCCCCTAGAAATGCGTAGCTGAGCCTTCTCCTCGAAGCTTAGGGGCCTCCCAACAACACCCTCAGCCAGCAAATCGATGAGAAGGGTCTCCAACTGAACCCTAGTGAAATGGCTGTTCTCGAGCAGAACTCTCACTATCGGGTCTTTAAAGACCTCGGCGAGCCACCGCCTAACCTCCTCCCGGAAGTTTTGCTCGGTCTTCCCGTCTTCGCCCAGAGCCTGCACGCCCCAGAGATACAGAAGTGTATACGGCGGGGTATATGAGTGTTCCGCTTTGGATTTTTAGGGAGGATTTCCTCCTATTTTTCTTGCCTGTGGTGTAGTGGGGTGGGGGCTGAGATACCTCTAGCGGTTTTCAGGAACCTTTGCCCGAACTGCGGAGGCGAGATAGACAGCCGTAGGCTAGACCTACGTCTACCCTGTAGGAAGTGCCTCAGCCTCCCAGACGAGGAAATCCTGAAGCGGCTGGGCGACAGCCCGTCCAAAAGCAGAATAGCCGAACTCCTCAGGGAGGCTGGAACGCTGACAGAACGGTATGAGCGCCTCGCTAGAGGGGAAGACAGGCTGGAAAATTTGGCCAGCCTCTTCTCTAAGGCAACGGGGTACAAACCTTGGGG
>QMYG01000019.1 GCA_003662535.1 Candidatus Bathyarchaeota archaeon | reverse complement strand
GCTTCCAAGAACAACCTACGAGGACATAGGTGGGCTACACGAGGAAATACAGCGCATAAGGGAGATGGTTGAACTACCACTAAGGCACCCCGAGCTCTTCCAGAGGCTCGGCATAGAACCCCCGAAGGGAGTCCTGCTGCACGGCCCGCCCGGATGCGGAAAGACCCTCCTAGCTAGGGCTGTTGCAAACGAGTCCGACGCCCACTTCATCGCAATAAACGGCCCAGAAATCATGTCGAAGTTCTACGGGCAGTCTGAGGCCAGGCTGAGGGAAATCTTCGCAGAGGCCGAGAAGGAGGCCCCAAGCATCATCTTCATCGACGAGATTGACGCCATCGCCCCGAAGAGGGAGGAGGTCACGGGTGAGGTTGAGAGGCGTGTTGTGGCTCAGCTCCTCGCCCTCATGGACGGCCTAGAGGGCAGAGGCAATGTCATCGTGATTGGTGCAACAAACAGAATAAACGCCCTCGACCCGGCGCTCCGCAGGCCAGGACGCTTCGACAGGGAGATAGAAATCGGAGTTCCGGACAAGCAAGGCCGATACGAGATTCTGCAGATTCACACTAGGGGGATGCCCCTAGCTAAGGACGTAGACTTGAAGAAACTAGCTGAGATAACTCACGGCTACACCGGCGCCGACTTGGCGGCTCTCTGCAGGGAGGCCGCCATGAAGGCGCTACGCAGATACCTGCCTGAAATCAACTTGGAGGAGGAGACCATACCTGTGGAAGTGCTGGAGAAGATGGAGGTAACTATGGAGGACTTCATGAACGCCTACAGGGAGATAACTCCGACCGCCGTCCGTGAAGTCTACATCGAGGTGCCGACCGTCCGCTGGGACGACATTGGCGGCCTGGAGGACGTGAAGCAGAAGCTGAGGGAGGCCGTCGAATGGCCCCTAAAGAACCCCGAAGCCTTCAAGCGTATGGGTATAAAGCCGCCGAAGGGCATACTGCTCTACGGGCCTCCGGGCTGCGGAAAAACACTACTAGCGAAGGCCGTCGCCACAGAAAGCGAGGCGAACTTCATCAGCATTCGCGGCCCAGAAATCTTCTCGAAGTGGGTTGGCGAATCTGAAAGGGCGATTAGGGAGGTCTTCAGGAAGGCCCGCATGGCCTCGCCGTCCGTCATCTTCTTCGATGAAATCGATGCCATAGCCCCGAGGAGGGGCCTAGGCTACGCAGACAGCGGCGTAACTGAGCGTGTGATAAGCCAGCTCCTGACGGAGATAGATGGAATAGCCGCCCTAGAGGATGTGGTCATCATCGCCGCCACGAACAGGCCTGACATACTAGACCCAGCCATCCTTCGTCCCGGCAGAATTGACAGGCTCATATACGTGCCCTCCCCGGACGAGGAGGCGAGATACGAGATATTCAAGATTCACACACGCAACATGCCCCTAGCTGAGGACGTAGACTTGAGGCACCTCGCCAAGATTACGGCTGGATATTCCGGAGCTGACATAGAGGCTGTCTGCAGGGAAGCCGCAATGAACGCCCTCAGAAGGGACATGAACGCCGCATCGGTTACTATGGCGGACTTCGAGGCAGCCCTAGAAACAATTGGGCCGAGCATAACGCCTGACGTGGATAAGTGGTATAAGTCGTTTGCTCAGCGGGTGAAGAAGGTAGAGAAGCCTGCGACCCCCATCGCCTAGAGTGGAGGAAACCAAGGCAATGAGGGTGTGGAAGGTTAGACCGCTCCACACAGCCATACTCGAGGAGCTGGAGAAGAACGGCTCGCTTACGGACGAGGAGCTACTTAGGAATCTCAGGCCCTTCTATTCCGACCTGACTATAAGGGAGCTGAGCCGTGAGCTGATGCGGATGGAGATTGGGGGGTTGGTGCGTGTCTCAGCCCTAGCACGGGGCAAGCGCATAGTCGAGCTGGTGAGAAGTGAGTAGGAGATGGGTGTAGACCTGAAGGGCTTGATACCTGAGTCGCTCATCCACGTCGTGTCTCTCAAGGAGCTTCGTGGAAAACGCATAGCAATAGACGCCTACAACGCCCTCTACCAATTTCTTTCCATAATCCGTGGGCCGGACGGCCGCCCACTGATGGACAGCTCCGGCCGTGTAACCAGCCACTTGAGCGGCCTCTTTTACCGCACAGTGAACTTGTTGGAGCTGGGCATTAAGCCCATCTACATTTTTGACGGTCAGCCTCCAGCCCTGAAGGAGGCTGAGATTAAGAGGCGTATGCGGATTCGTGAGGAGGCCCTACGCAAATATGAGGAGGCGCTGCGTGAGGGGAGGCTGGAAGACGCACGCAAGTATGCTCAGGCGTCGGCGAAGCTGAAGGACTACATGGTTGAGGACTCTAAGCGGCTTCTCGAGCTTCTAGGAGTCCCCTACGTGCAGGCCCCCTCAGAAGGCGAGGCCCAAGCAGCCCACCTAGTCAAGCGTGGAGACGCTGACTTATGCGCCAGCCAAGACTACGATAGCCTCCTCTTCGGCACACCATCCCTAGCCAGAAATATAACCATATCAGGTAGACGCAAACTGCCTAGGAAGCCCGTCTACGTCGAGGTGAACCCAGAAATAATCAGGCTAAACGAGGTTCTGGAAAAACTGGGCATAACTAGGGAGCAGCTGGTGGATATAGGAATACTCATCGGCACGGACTACAACCCGCAGGGAATCAAGGGAATAGGCCCGAAAAAAGCCTACAAGCTGATTAAGGAGCACGGAAGCCTAGAAAAGGTGCTCCCACTACTACCAGAGGCAGAGTTCCCAGTAGACCCAGACCAGATAAGGAAAATCTTCCTAGAACCCAAAGTAACAGATAACTACGAGCTTTCGTGGGGAAGCCCCGACGAGGAGGCCATAATTCGGTTCCTCTGCCAAGAAAGAGACTTCTCGGAGGATAGAGTGAAGAAGGCATTAGGCAGGATAAGGGCGGCTAAGAAGAAGGAGAAGACTATGGACTTAACACAGTTCTTCTAAACAAACCCACTGCCCTGATGTAGAATCTGGAGCTTTTATAGCATTTTGTGTCCGTATTTTCCCCTGAGGGGGACGAAGGCTACTCCCCCAAGGTCTTCCATGCGTATTCCGTCCTCTTTTCTCACCTTGATGAGGGTTTGGTAGAAGCGTATCGCCCCAACAGGTATGAGCAGTATGCCACCTGTTTTAAGTTGTTGTATGAGGGGTTTTGGCACCTCCGGCGCTGCGGCTGTTACTAGGATGCGGTCGTATGGGGCTTTTTCCTCGTAGCCGAGGGAGCCGTCTCCCTCGATGACTGTAACTCTGTCGCTGTATCCGTTTTTCTCTATGTTTATTCTCGCCATTTGGGCTAGTTCTGGGACTATCTCTATTGTGTAGACGTGGCCCCAGCTCTCCTTAGGCTGGTCTGTTGGTGCCACGAGTTCTGCGACTGTGGCGGCGTGCCAGCCTGAGCCTGCCCCAACCTCTAGGACTTTCTGTCCAACTTTTAGTTCTAGCTCTTCGTCCATTATTGCCACCATGTGGGGTGCGGATACCGTCTGCCCGTAGCCTATCGGTATTGGCTCGTCTATTGCGGCGTATTGCCTAAGTTCCTCTGGTAGGAAGTTGTAGCGTGGGGCACGCCTGAAGGCCTCTATGACCTCTTTCGAGCGTAGAATGTGCTGGCGGACGAGTCTCTGAACTAAGAGCTCCCAAGCTTCTCGTAGTCGGTTTTCGCTCAAGGGAGAGGCCTCCAAAAGATAAGTAGGTGTGTTCATGCATAATCTTTTGGTTTATATGCGTGTGGTAGACTGCGTGAATGCACGTGGCCACCCAAACATAAGGGCAACCCACAAAACCACCCTAGAATTCACGAAGGACAAGCACCTAAGCAGGCGTGGAGACTGCATAGTGGCTGTGGCCGCTGATAAGGGCGCAGCAGACCTAAGCGAAGAATTTAAGAAGCTAGCCACGAAGGACGGCACAAAAATATCCATTATTATTGAAGTTGGGCCTTTGAGGGCTGAGATACACGGCTATGGAAGCTCGAGCCTCAGCTTTACACACCCAACGGACATGGTTATCCGCAAGAGCCGGTACACCTGTGGGAGGACAATCGCCATCATGGCGGACACGGCTGCGGCAGACCTGCCGAGAGAAATGGTGAAACTACTACAGGACGGCGGCAGGAAGGTTAGGATTACCTTGGTCGCTGAGCGTTGAAAAGCGGGTTTTTAGTGTATTTCTGCGTCTACCACTACCTGCCACTTGTAGGGAGCAACCTCACGCACCAAACGCTTAGCCAAAACCCTAACCACCCGTCTACCCGCCTCCTCCACAGCTCTTCTCAGGCGTTTTTCGGCGCTGACCAGCGGCGAGGGTGCCTCAGCGAACTCATAGTAGTGTATTATTCCGCCGTCGGGCCTTATCGCCGTGCAGGCGGCATCCACGTACTCTAAAGCCTTTTCAGGCAGGTTCATTATCGCCCTGTCAGCGACGCCTGCAAGCCTCTCCCTTATCACGTCCCTCGCATCGCCTAAAATCACAACAACCTTATCCTCAACCTTGTTCTCAGCAACGTTTATCCTCAAATAGTGGATGGCGTCGGGATTTATGTCTATGGCGTAAACCTTGACGGCCTCGTGGCTCTTCGCTATCTGTATGGCGAAGGGTCCGACCCCGGCAAACATGTCCACGACTGTTTCGCCTTCGGCCACGAGCCCCGCCACACGCCTATGTTCGTAGGCGAGTCTGGGGGAGAAGTAGACCTTAGCCACGTCTAGGTGGTAGACGCATCCATACTCCCTATGCACCGTCTCCGTCCCGCCGGAACCAGCTATAGGCTCAAGCCGCCTAACACGGTAGACGCCACTTACAGCTCCAGCCTTAGCAAGGACGAGCCGAACCCGCCGATGAACCCGCATTATGGCTTCTACTATCAGGCTCTTGTAAGGCTCAAGCTCGGGCGGAACCTCCACAACGGCGACATCGCCAATTATGTCGAAGGAGCGTGGAAGAGAAGCCAGAAGGTGGGGAGGCAACCTGTCAGAGAGGAAATCCAAAATATCCCCGGGCCTCTCCACCTCGGGAAACTCGTAAGGGACTAGTTTGACTTCTCCCAGCTCATCCATAATCGAGCCTAGCTCCTCAAAACTAACTCCATCCCTCAAAGGTATGTAGACATGGACATTATCCCTACAAATTTTTAGGTTAATGTCTCTTAGCTCCAACTCGTCGAGGAGTCTAATCGCCCTTTCCGCCAACCTCTTCGGGACTCTTGCACCAACCCTTCTCACCATGCTGACCGAACACTCCCCTCGTCCGCTGAAGTGGTGTGTGGCGTGTGAAATTACCGAGAAGCCGTAAAATAAACCAAATGTAGCTTCATGAAATGGGCGCAGGTAGAACTTTTAAGTGGCGTGTTTAACAAAATTGATTGAACACGTATGACGGAATGGCTGATACTAATAATCGCACTGATCATAATTCTCGGATATGTAGGAAACCTCTTTCTGGAAAGAATCTACAAAATTCCAGCGCCTATCACGCTCGTGGCCCTCGGAATCGCCATAAGGTGGCTGGGAACCTTCTCAGGAATCCTAACAGAAGACATGGTGAAAATCCTAGAGTCCTCCATACCTGTAGTGGTAGCGCTTACATTAATCATAGTAGTTCTGCAGAGCGCCCTCAGCCTGAACATAGAAAGCCTGCGTGGAGTCCTCAAGCCGGCCTCCCTCTTCACAATACTAAACCTGATAGTTGGAGCCACCCTAGTAACAGCCCTCATGACGCTTCTCGGCTGGCCCCTACTCCACGCAGCTCTTCTAGGCATAATCAGCACGGGGACGAACACAGTAACCATAGACGCACTTACAAGGGGCTTCGAGGAAAAAACAAGAATCCTGCTACTGTGGGAGTCGATAATAAACGACATAACAATAGTGCTCCCAGCCTCCTTCGTACTCTCGATGATAAAAATCACGGAAGCAGCAGCCGTGCTCCTAAAATACCAAATTGCCATAATACTCGGCGTGGTTCTCGGAGGCGCCGCCTTCGGACTAGCAGCGGCAGCTCTGTTGCTGTGGCTCTTCTTGACGGTATCAACAGAATACAACTACGTAATCACCATAGGAATGGCAATCCTCCTCTACTGGGCGCTAGAAATCTCCGGAGGAAACGGCGTTTGGGGAGTCTTCACGCTGGGGATACTCCTAGCCAACCCCTACTGGCTAA
Source organism: Candidatus Bathyarchaeota archaeon (assembly GCA_003662535.1). Classification (GTDB taxonomy): domain Archaea; phylum Thermoproteota; class Bathyarchaeia; order EX4484-135; family B24-G1; genus B24-G1. Next base: position 3,827 of record QMYG01000019.1, on the reverse strand, counting down.
TCAAGATACTAGCAAAGAAAATAGTTAAAAAAGAGACGGAAATCTCGGTCGACTTGGTGGGCGAGCAGATAAAGGAGGAGATAATGATAAAGGGGAACGAAGCTGCCTTCATAGCGAAAGCCCTGTTCTTCACCTATCTCGGCATGCTCTTCAAGTGGAGCGCCCTGCTCAACGTAGAGTTCTTAGCAAGCGTAGTCGCACTAATCATAGTCGTTTTCGTGGCAAGACTCATATCAATAAGCATACTGGCGAGCTTCTTCCAAGAATATAGAAAAATGAGGCTAGTGATATCCACAATGCTCGCCAGAGGCCACGTAGCGGTTTCGCTGGCGCTGCTCCTAAGCCAAGTAAGGCCAGAAATAGTGGACATGCTCTTCGCCTTCGTCGTGCTGGGCGCTATGGTCGCCGCCATAGGAAGCTACATAGGAAGAACCTACACGGAGCTCGAGGAAGCGAAAACGGCGGGGTGAAGCTTATAAGGCGTTTTTCCACAACCATAGTTTTGGTGGGCCCGTAGCTCAGCAAGGTAGAGCGGCGGGCTCTTAACCCGTCGGTCGGGGGTTCGAATCCCCCCGGGCCCGCCAATAAACGCAGCACTTCTATCCAGCTTTTTTGATGCTATCCACAATTCCTAATAGCTGAGACGCTTATCGTGTCTAGGGTGCTGGCGTTGGCGCCGACACGCCTCGTCTACGTGGCAGACCTACATGGCTCCACCACCTGCTGGACGAAGCTGCTGCAACTAGCCCACAGGCTGAAGCCAGACTGCATCATCGTGGGCGGAGACCTGCTAGGCCCAGGCGTAGACCCAAAGCTGCTGAAACGCTGGGAAACCATGGCAAACGACATGCTCAGTCCAGAAATACCAATCACGATGAGTCCCGGAAACTACGACCCACCCGACATAGACGAGGTGCTGAAAGGCTGTAGGCGCTTCATCTACGCAGTCGGGCAGGTGGTCATCCTAAATGGACGCCACGAAATGGTGAGCTGCGACTACGTGAACCCATCACCCTTCAACACCTTCAGGGAGCTGGCTGAGGAAAAGCTCCTAGAGCTTTTGGAAGACGCAATATCCCAGTTGAGTTCCGTAGAAAATGCAGTGTTCAATTTCCACGCACCGCCCTACGGGACTAGGCTGGACGTTGTCGGCGAAGCCATGCATGTTGGAAGCAGAGCTGTAAGAACCGTTATTGAGCGTTATCAGCCGAAGCTGAGCCTGCATGGGCATATACACGAATCGGCAAGCATAGACAAGATAGAGAGAACAGTGTGCGTAAATCCCGGCTCCCAACACCACAGGGGAATCCTAAACTACGCCCTAATAGAGCTGGACGAAGAAGTCTCCTGCGAACTGGCATCCATATAAGAGGGTAGACGCCGAACTAATAGGCGAAGGAGGCACAGCGGGAGTGAGGAGGTCAGAGCTAGCAGCAGTCATAGACTCGACACTATTGAGGCCAGACGCAACACCAGAAGACATAGAGAGGCTCTGCAGAGAAGCCATAAAATACGGGTTTAGGGCTGTCTGTGTGAATCCAACCTACGTGAAGCTGGCCAGCCATCTACTGAAGGAGAGCAAGGTCAGAACCTGCACAGTCGTCGGCTTCCCCCTAGGTGCGACGCTGCCCGAAGTCAAGATATACGAGGCGAAAACCGTGATAGCCCTAGGAGCTGACGACGTAGACGTAGTCATAAACGTGGGCGCCCTGAAAGCAGGAAACTACGAGGTTGTGGCGAAGGAGCTTGAGAAAATAGTTGAAATCGCACACGAAAACAACGTGGTCGTCAAGGCTATTCTCGAGCTTGGCCTGCTAGACGAGGGGGAGAAGGTCGTCGCCTGCCGCCTCGCAAGAGACGCAGGGGTAGACTACGTGAAGACATCAACGGGCTTCGGCCCAACAGGCGCAACAGTACAGGATGTGCGTCTACTACGTAGATGCGTCGGCAGACGCACAGGCGTGAAGGCGGCTGGAGGCATAAGAACCCTAACAGACGCCCTCGCAATGATTGAAGCCGGAGCAGACCTGATAGGAACAAGCACAGCGGCAAAAATAGTTGAGAAGGCGCCACCATAGCAGGGTAATCGTCTACATCCTCTCCGGCGCCTCGATGCCGAGCAGGTTCAGCGAGTTCCTCAGCACAACCCTAACAGCGTCTACCAACATAAGCCTAGCATCCCTGAGGCCCACAGGCTCAGCCCTAAGCACGCTCAGGCTCGCATAGAAGGAGTTAAACCTGTCAGCCAGAGCATTCGCATAGGACGCCAACAGGCTCGGCCTAAGCTTATCAGCCGCCTCAACAAAGACCTCGGGAAACCTCGCAACAAACACGACAAGCTCACGCTCCAAATCATGCCCCAAAAGAGAAAAATCAGGATTCTCAGCCCTCACGCCCAAGCCATCCGCCCTACGCAAAATACTACACGCCCTCGCATGAGAATACTGAATATAGGGGGCGCTGTTCGTCTCAAAGTTAAGCACCCTATCCCAAGTGAAGGTAACAGGCTTCTGAGGGTCAACCATCACCATAGCATACTTCACAGCCCCGATTCCGACAACCTCGGCAATAGCATCATACTGCTCGTCCGAAAGCCCCGGAGAGTGCTTTGGAACCTCCTCACGGGCCCTAGCGATTGCGTCGTCCAGCACGTCGTCTAGGGAGATGTACCTCCCACGCCTGCTCGACATTCGGTGGCCGGGGAGGCGCACCAAGTTGTATGCAAAGTGGATTAGGTTGTCCGCTTGCTTCTCGTAGCCGAGTGCGTAGAGGGCTAGGCGGAGCTGGAGCTGGGCTAGGCTCTGCTCAACGCCGATCACATTTATAACCTTGTCGGCCTCCCTGAACTTCCAGAGAGTGTAGGCGATGTCCCTCGTCGTGTAGAGCGTTGTGCCATCAGCCCTAGTCAGCGTCAGGGAGGGCAGCTCGTAATCCTCAGAAACCCCAATCTTCTCCCTGAGATTCAAATCCTCAACAACCCTATTCGCATCAAACTCCAAAACCCCACCAACACTGAAAAGGTAGGGCGTCCTCCTGAGCTGACTCATCACCTGAGAGACGAGGCCGCTCCAGACGAGGTCGCTCTCCCAATCCCAAGAATCGAAGGTAATCCCCATCCTCGACAACGTCTGCCTCATACCGTCCAAGCAGAGCTGACAAACACGCCTAATAAGGCGGACAACAGAAGGCTCACCAACCTCATAACGCCTAATAAACTCATCAACCACAGCATTCGGGTCCTCATCCTCCCTGATAGCGTCCAAGAGCCTCTGAAAGAGCTCAGGAGACTTCTCCTCCAGCCTTGCAGCAGCAGAAACCCAGTCATCCAGAGCCCTCTGCAGTCTACCAAGCTCCTCCCTATCGCCCCTTCTCTTAGCTTCATCGATCTCACGCTTCAGGCGATTAATCTCTAGGAGGCAGCTCGTTATGGCGTATATCAGTCCCATGTAATGGTCTGGCTTTCCAACAGGCTCAGGCTCACCCAGCTTCGAATATCCATAGGCGACGACTGCAGTCTGTCTACCAGCATCGTTCACGTAGAAATGGCGCCTAACCCTATGCCCCCTAGCCGAGAGAATCCTAGCCAGAGCATCCCCGAGAACAGGGTTTCTCGCCTGACCTATATGCAGGGGATGAATCGGATTAGCACTCGTATGCTCAACAATGACACGCAAAGGCTCCTCAGTCTTCAACAAGCCATAGTCTTCATCAAGCTCAACAGCAGACCTCAACGCCAGCTCAGCCAAAGCCGCCAAATCAGCACGGAAATTCAAGTAGCCACGAACAGCCTCAGCCCCAGCGATAAGCCTATACCCGTCTACCTCAAT
>QMYG01000018.1 GCA_003662535.1 Candidatus Bathyarchaeota archaeon | reverse complement strand
TCTGCCAGACACCTATGCTGAGCCACTAATCGAGCTATCGGTGAATGGGCTTAAGAATTTGGGCGATGACACTCTGGAAAACGTTAATTATGTTTCTGAGCTTTTCTGTGGGCGTGTAGCCAAACCCTTAATGGAGGCTCGGCATGGCGGGTAGACCAGCCATCATAGCTCATCGTGGAGCCTCTTCTGAAGCCACAGAAAACACCCTCCTAGCGATAAGGCGTGCCCTAGAAATCGGAGCCGACGGAATAGAGGTGGACGTGAGGCTATCCGCAGACAAGCAACCAATCCTCATGCACGACGAGAGAGTAGACAGGACAACGGACGGACACGGCTTCGTCTCCGAAATGACGCTTACCGAGCTTAAAAAGCTGAATACCCCAGAAGGTGAGGGAATTCCAACCCTAGACGAGGCCCTGGAGCTTGTTGATGGGAGATGCCTGCTCGTTGTAGAGTTGAAGACTCCTGAGGCTGTGGAGCCTTCTCTTCGTGTCGTTGAGCGCCATAATGCCCTCTCTTGGGTTGTTTTTAGCTCCTTCTACCACAGGGCACTTCTTAGGCTGTCGAAGCTAAATTCGGATGTGAGGACTGGCGTAATTGTTGCTTCTCAGCCAGTATCCCCAGCGAAGCTCGCCCTAGACGCTAAGGCAAGCATCATTTTTCAAAAACACACCTACTTAGACGAGCATGTTGTTGGGGAGGTTCATGGGCAGGGTTTAGGTGTGTATGCGTGGACTGTGGATGATGTGGAGACTGCTCTTCGCCTCGCCTCTATTGGGGTAGACGGCATAGTAACTAATAGGCCTCGCCTGCTGTTGGGTGCTTTTGTTTAGGGGGTGGGTGGCCCTTTTAAGCCGCCGCCACTAATAGGTTTGCAGGGGTTTGCCTTGTCCATAGAATCAGCTCCGGAGAGGGGAAAGGTCTCCATACTCTGGTTTAACGATTATGCAGGGCTTTCCATAAGAACCCCGAATTACAGCTTGGTTGTAGACCCTGTGGATGTGGATGCTGGAGCCTTCACGCAGGTAGACGCATTACTCATAACCCACGAGCACTACGACCACCTAGACGCATCATTAGTGGGCGAAATTCAAGCTAGGACTGGCTGTCTGGTCGCCGCAGACCCGACCTCCCACAGGATGCTCAGCGGGGTAATCCCATCCAATAAGCTAGTTCGTGTCGAGCCCGGCATGGATTTCGAGGTTGGGGATGTGCGTGTCCACGTTGAGAGGAGCCATCACCCCCCAGCCTCCACCCCAGTCGTCTACCTAATAACTACGGAGGATGGGGTCTGCGTATTCCATACTTCCGACAGCCTACCCTACGAGGGTATGAGGCAGATAGGAGAGCGCTTCAAGCCGGACATCGCCTTCTGCACTGTCGGCATAGCTCCGGGGACTTCTCCGAAGACTGGTGTGGAGATTGTGAAGCTTGTGAGGCCGAAGGTAGCCATACCCTACCACACGATGGGAACCTCCGCACTGAGGAGCTTCGCAGACCTTCTGGCGAGGGAGGCGCCGGAGATAAGGTGTCTGGTGATTGAGAGAAACAAAGTCTACACCCTTCCCTGAGAGGTTGAGGCTTTGAGCCTAGAAGATGTCGAGTTTGAGGTTTGTAGAATCCTCAGCAGGATAGGCGCCATAAAGTTTGGAACCTTCAGGCTGACGAGTGGAAAGCTCAGCCCCTACTACATAGACCTACGCATAGTCCCAAGCTTCCCAGACGTTTTCCGTCAGGTCTGCCAGCTCTACGTAGACTTCATTAGGAAGCGGCTAGGCAAAGACTCCTTCGACCGTGTGGCTGGCATACCAACCGCAGGCATCCCCTTCGCATCTGTAATCGCCTACAACATCGAAAAGCCCTTCCTCTACGTGAGAAAAAATGTTAAGCGGCATGGAAGGGAGAGAAGAATCGAGGGAGTTCTAGCCCCGGGAGACAGAGTTCTCCTCATAGACGACCTGATAACCACCGGTAGTTCCCTAAAGAGGGCGGCTGACGCAATTAGGGCTGAGGGAGGGGTCGTTCAGGACGCAGTCGTTCTGTTGGATAGGGAGGAGGGCGGAGCCGAGGCCCTAGCCAAACACGGGATAAGGCTCCACAGCATCCTCAAAGTAAGTTCGGTGGCCCGACGCCTACACGAGCTAGGAGTAATAACCGAAGAACAGCTGAAAACAATACTTAGCCAGATGGAAAAGTAGGAATAGCAGGCTTTTTCATGCCAGCTATGAGGCTCGTCGTCGCCATAACCGGTGCTAGTGGAGCAATTTATGGTAGACGCCTACTCGAGGTGCTCCGTGAGCTAGGAATTGAGACGCATCTCATCATTAGCAGGGCTGGGGAAAAGGTCGTAAGGCTGGAGCTAGGCGTAGACCCGAAGGAGCTTAAGCGTCTGGCTGACAGGGTCTACGAGCCTGAGGATTTGGATGCACCCATTTCTAGCGGTTCCTACCCTGTGGACGGCGTGGTGATTGCCCCCTGTAGCATGAGGACTTTAGCCGCCATAGCTCATGGATTGGCGTCGAACCTAATTCTCAGGGCGGCTGACGTTGCGATAAAAGAGCATAGGCCCCTCATCCTCGTGCCGAGAGAGACGCCGCTAAGCCCCATACACCTGAGGAACATGCTGGTTCTCGCTGAGCTGGGAGTGAGGATTATTCCAGCCTGCCCAGCCTTCTACCACCAACCGAAAACAATCTCCGACTTGGTAGACTTCGTCGTCGGCCGCGTCTTGGACGCTCTTGGGATTAGACACGAGCTTTTCAGGAGATATGGAGAGCCTAGCCCATAAAGTGTCGCTGAACAAACCTCGTGAAGCCTGCGTTCCCGACGAGGGCGCCTATGTAGACGGACATGAGAACCATCTCTATCCAGGCCTTGATTAGGATTGGGACGAGGAAGGCTATGAGGAAACCCGCTATGGCTGGAAGGAAAACAGCCACCAAGACCTTGAAGAAGAATATCGTGTAGAGGCATTCTGGCACATAACCAACCAAAGTAGCCAAAACAGCCTTCAGAGAGGAGCCTTCCCCACTAACCCCAAGCCTCTTTGCGATAAGACCGACAGAAAAGCCAGTTATTGCTTTTCCTATGGGTAGACCGAAGAGGCCTAGCAGGCCGAGGCTATCCATAAACCCATAGTAGATTCCCGGCCCCACACCAACCACCAGCCCAGTTAAGAGGCCTAGTATGGGCCCGCCGTAGACTGCGGCGACCAACGTTCCCATGTGCGACAGGTCTAGGGCGACTTGGCTTCCCCAGCGCATCATCGACTGTGATAGGATGAAGAGGGCGTTTCCTAATGCGCCCATAGAAGCTATCAAGGCTAGGGATTTCGTTTTTACTGACATTGTGGGTGCACCAGCCCTCCAGAAGTGAGACAATTATTTAAAGATACCTACTCAAAATCGAGTAATAGACTTCAGCACAACCCTCGCCAGCCGTATCCTGTCGGCCGGCGTCTTCATGAGCGTGTCGGCAATAATCACCTCGATGCCTAGCGCCTCAATCCTGTCCCTTAGAGCCTCATCCCGCACATCCAAAACAAACTTATCCAAGAAATCTGCATAGAGCTTCGCAACGCCATAAGCTGAAGGCTCCACGCCTAGACCCTCCATGAGCCTATCAGCTGGCCCCTTCACGGGTTTAGAGCCGACGAAGGGGCTGACAGCTATCTTCTCGGCTTCACACTCCACAAGAGTCCTTCTAACACCCTTCAAAGCAAGAATCGGCCCTATACTCACAATCGGGTTGCTCGGACACAGAACAACAGCCTCAGCACCCCTCAACGCCTCAAGAACGCCCGGGGCTGGGCTAGCATCCCTTATGCCACGATAGACTACCCCCAGAACACGGTCTCTAAATCTTCTCTTCACGTAGTATTCTTGGAAGTGCATCTCCCCGACATCTGTGATTATCCAAGTTTCCACCCTGTCATTCGTCATTGGAATTATCTTCGGTTCGACCCCGAGCATTTTTCTGATTTTTTCCGTTGCTACGCTGAGGGGTGTTCCCTGTTTTAGGAGCATTGTTCTGTAGATGTGTGTTGCTAGGTCTTTGTCTCCGAGCCTAAACCAAGTTTCGCACCCGTAGCGTCCGAGCATTTCTAGGCAGTGGAAGGTATCCCCCCTTATGCCCCACCCACGCCTCTCCTCTATCAGGCCAGCTAGCATGTATATGACTGTGTCTACGTCTGGCGATATGTGCAGTCCATGCATTTCTATGTCGTCTCCAGTGTTTACGATGATTGTGAGCTTCTCGGGCGGAACCAGTTTAGCTAGCCCGTATAGTAGGCGTGATGCACCCACACCCCCAGCTAATGCAACAAGCATGGAATGGGCACCACTCGTCCCCTTATCGACGGCACGCTTAAAGGAGTGTGTCCAAATAACACTTAAACGGTATGCCCCTGCACGTTGATAAGCGTGGCCTCAGAGCCTTAGGGATTGCAGAAAGCTTCCAAAAGGACAAGGAAAAGTCCATATTAGCAGGAGTCGTGATGAGAGCAGACCTAGTGGTAGACGGGTTCGGCTTTGCATACACAACAGTAGGGGGGATGGACGCAACACAAAGCATAATACAGCTCTACAAAAGCCTAAACAGGCAAGACATAAACCTCCTACTCCTAAACGGATGCGTCATAAGCTGGTACAACGTGGTAGACCTAAACAAGCTTCACAAAAGCCTAAACCTACCACTAATATGCGTCACCTACGAGGAGTCTGAGGGGCTAGAAAAATACTTCAGGGAGTATTTCCCCCACGACTGGGAGGAAAGAGTCGAAGTCTACCATAGAAATGGGGAGCGTGTTCCCATCCAACTTAGCACAGGACACAAAATTTTTGTGCGTTTTCTCGGAATGGAGCTGGACGAGGCGGAGACGATACTAAATAGGTTTACTTTGCATGGTTCCGTCCCCGAGCCTTTAAGAGTGGCACGTCTACTGGCTAGGGCTGTTTTGAGGAGCAGGCTTCTCCAACTTTAGTGGCTCACGCTGACCCCTCAGCTGGATTCGTCCGTATGCTCCTCGTTCTTCACCTCTATGATCATGCCACAGCTCCGGCACCTGTAGAAAAGAGCACGGAAATCTAAGGAGAACCCGATAAACTCGTAGGGGCTAATACGTCTACCGCAATTGGTGCAAAGGAGGCGGGGTTTCTTTCTCCTTGCCATAGCCTCCACCTTTCAAGGGATGTGGGAGTGCCGCACAGCTCAAGGGTTAGACCTAAAAGTTTTAATATTAAGGTTTTTTATCATGATGATTAAAATATATATAGGCGATAACATAAGCCTTTTATGCTTTCGCATCAACGTGCGCACACAAATAAAAACTACTTAGAGCGACTTTTCATCTGGCATGTTTTAATTTACTATTTCTTCAAGTGTCTTAAAGCTGCCTTCACGAGCGTCTGGGCTATGTTTACTCCTGAGGCCTCCTGAACTCCCTGCCAGTGGGGGGAGGCGTTCACCTCTAGGAGGAGTGGAGCCTCATCCACTTCGAGAAGGTCTACGCCTGCATAGAAGAGGTTTAGCTTCTCGACAGCCCTAATCGCCAACTCCCTTAACTCTCCCTCAGCTCTGAACGGCTTCACCCATCCACCCTGAGAGACGTTCGCCCTCCATTCTCCAGCCCTCGGAACACGCTCCATAGCCGCTGCAACCTCACCATCTATGACGAATATACGCAGGTCTCTCCTCTTCTCCACATACCTCTGGACGTGAATTGGAATTCCAAGCTCTTCCAGCCTGTGGTAAAGCGTGTAGGCCTCGTCTACATTCCTGAAGAGCTGGGAGCCGAAGCCCATAGAGCCTAGAAGAGGCTTATAGACCTGCCTTCCCAAGTCTTGGCACATCCTGTACGCCCAGTTTGCGGACTCAGTCAGGTAGGTGTCTGGGGCTGGGAAGCCTTCTAAGGTGAGTCTGCAAAGGCTTAAAAACTTGTTCTTGGCTAGGAGCATCTCTAAGGCTCCATTAACCATGAAGGTTCCGCAGGACTTCATACACTCAAGCACGCCGACACGACACAGAACCTGCTCGAGGCTTCCAGTCCCTAGGGAGCGGAGAAAGCATAGGTCTACGTCGGTCAGCTCCCTGCTTCCATGCCAGATGTTGGCCTTGCCTCCTCTGATTGCGGACGAAAGGTTTGACGCCCTCGCCAACATTGGTTTGCCGATAAGCTCTCTGCACGCCAGATAGAGCTGTCTATCATTTATGTCCAGTCCACGTCCATAAACAATCAAGCATTTCACAGCTTGCACCATTAATTAATTCGGGTAGGCGTGGGAATAAAGGATTTAGGACTGCTCCTCAATCTTCTTTTTTCGGCCATGTCGCTGGTAGGCTACGTGGTCAGCTACAGGATTGGCCCGAAAAGCCAGAGGCCAAAGGAGTGCATCTTGAAATTCCCGGGGATAGACTCGGACAGCGAGGCGGCTAGGCTGATTGGGCGTAAGGTTGCTTGGCCCGTAGGTAGACGGAAGATAAGGGGAAAAATAGTGGATGTTCACGGCAAGCGGGGCTACGTGAGGGCGAGATTCAGGAGGGGCCTACCGGGACATGCGCTGGGAACGCCGATAGAAATCATAGGCTAGGCGGCTAGCTCCTCAACCTTCTTTACGGCACGCTTAGGAGGCTCCAGCCCCTCAAGCCAAACGGCGCCAAGCGTCTCTAGGTCGCCAGACATAATTCTAGCCAAAGCACCACCCAGACATTATTCATCCAAATTTTCTGGGCTTTCTCGATAGGCACCTCAATCACCCGCTACATTTTTCCCTAACATTGCAGAAACACGCATAAATTTTTGTTTCATCGGAAAACTTCATAAAAAAGTGGATGTTTTAGTAATGGCCCTAGCTATTCGTATTCTATGAGGCCCTTCTCTTCTAAGGTTTGGTGCAATTTCTGTATGGCGTCGTAGACCTCGTCCTCGCTCTTCCCACCAGTGCAAACGAGTTTCCCACTTGCGAAGAGGAGAATGACTACCTTTGGGTTTTCCATCCTGTATATCAGGCCTGGGAACTGCTCAGGCTCATACATTGTCCTCTTCAGCTCGTAGGCAGCCCTCTCTAGGTCTATTCTGCCCCCGAGGATGGCTGAAGCCACAATATTCTGAATCTTTATGGCAGGCTTCCCCACGATGATTATTCCGGCGTCCTTAAGCGACTTAACAACCTTCATTATAGCCCTTCTAGCCTCCTTCTCACTCTTAGCACCAGTGCAAACCATCTTCCCAGAATTGAAAATCAAAGTAGCGGTCTTAGGACGCTTCAGCCTAAAAACAAGCCCCGGAAACTGCTCAGGCCTATACTCCACATTCCTGAAGGCACTCGCTACAGCATTAAGGTCCACCTCCTGATTTAGGGTCGCTGATGCTACTACGTTCTCTATTTTTATCACTGGCTTTGATTTGGAAGGGAACTCCAACACCCCCAGCCTAATTTAAATTTATTATATGCGTATACCTTTAAATATTTATAGACGATTTACCAAACGCCTAGAGAACGGCGTCCGTTGTGAGGATTCAGAAGTTGATTTTAGAAGCTTATGTTTAGTTTCTGAAGTAAGAAGGCAAATAAATTGTGGGATTTGAAGACTTTTATGCTGAAATCTCTTCAAGCGTCTTTCTTCGTGTTTCCACGCCCAGCGTGATTACCGCGGCTGCAGCTACTATGTGTATGAGGGCGAAGACTAGGAAGGTCAGGTTTATTCCTGCGATACTCAGCAAATAGCCTGTGATTGTCGGCGTTAGGATTCCGCCTATCCTACCTATGCTCGCCGCAGAGCCGAAGCCTGTTCCACGCATCCTCGTCGGGTATAGCTCAGGCGTGTAGGTGTAGAGGCCCGCCCAGGCGCCAAGGTTAAAGAAGGAAACCATACAGCTCCAGAGAAACATCTGACCCCTACTTGAGACAGCGAGAAGCCCGCAGCCAACCCCAGCCATGAATAGGTAGGCGGATAGAACAGGCTTTCGTCCAACAACGTCTAGGAGGAAGGTCGCCGTGTAGTAGCCCGGTATCTGGAGCAGGGTTATTAGGAGCACCCTGTAGAGTGCTCCGGCAGGCCCCTTCAGTTCTGCGTAGATTGTGGGTAGCCATGCGAAGATTCCGTAGTATGTGTAGACTAGGCTGAACCAGAGTATCCAGAGGAGCAGGGTTCTGCGCCAATAGGCCCTAGACCAGAGCTCCAATATTCTAGGCTTTTCAGCCTTCCCCCCGTCCGTTATCAGGCCCCGTCTACGTAGTATCTCTAAGGCCTCATCACGCCTGCCCTTCGACTCTAAATACCTGATGGATTCTGGGAGCACCAGCAGAATCGCTGGTATGAGCAGTAGCGGAATGAAGGCTACTGAGTAGGCGGTTCTCCACCCATAGTTTATCAGCAGGTATGGGAACAGCACGGCCAGCAGCGCTCCGTAGGCCCAAGATGACTCAACAAGCCCCAGAAACTTCCCCCTATGCTTGGCTGGCACGTACTCAGCCACGTAGACGCCGGGCTGCGGGAGCGCCCCGCCCAAACCGACGCCCGCCAAGAAACGCAGAAAAGCCATCGACTGGGCGTCCCATGCGAGCCCACATAGGCCCGTGCAGACCGACATCAAAGCCACAGTCAGGATGAGGGTTGCCCGTCTACCAATCGTGTCGGCTAGGATTCCGCACGAGAGCGCCCCGAAGAACATGCCGAGAAGCCCAGAGCTTATGAGTAGGCCAGCCTCAACCTTCCCCAACCCCCACTCACTTATGATTGCTGGAAGCGTCGCACCGATGAGCATCGTATTCATCGCCGTGAGGGCGTAGACCAAACATCCAATGAGGAGAAGCAGGTAATGAAAGCGGCTCAGCGGCGCAGACTCTAACAACTTAGAAGGCTCTTTAGACACCACAACCCCCCAAAAATAAACAAATTTTCATGGTTTAAAAATTGGGGTTGCAGCACGCCACGAGGCTCCCACTAACTAAGCGGCGTGCCGCACCTCTTGCAAAACTTGTCTCCAGGAGAAACCCTGAAGCCGCAGTTGGGGCAGAAGTTTATCGTCTGGGTGGGAGGGGGTTGTTGTGTCGCTGTCTGCGGCTGCCCGGCTGAGGAGTATTTGGCGGCGACCACACGGCGCCTTATCTTATCAGCCCATTCCTCGGATAGGTATTTGGGCTTCAGCTTCCCGACGTAGGGCGCAAAGATTATCGTCCTCTCCCCGCCCCTCTCGTCTACGAAGGTCAAATCTATGCACTTAGTCCTCAGCAGGCCCCTCTTACTGATATTAACGCTCACAACGTTCTTGAAGGGAATCAGCATGGCCTTTCCACGCATGAAGTGGCTCATGGCACCAAAAGCAAAACGCTTTAGGATGCCTGCAGGCAACGTAACAACGAGGCCCTTATTAGTTATGTCTACGTCCCCAGTTCCGAAGCCTCCAGCTCCAAGCCAAAATCCAGCTTTTACCAACTAAACCAGCTCTTCATAGAAACTAGCTTAAACCCCCATAAATACATTTCCAACGGAAGCACCTACCTCTCCTTAGACTTTTCTCTTCTGTGGAAGAGGGGATGAACCTTCACAACCTTCTCCTCAACCTTCGGTGGCAACATATCTTAAAAATTTAAAAGTTAGGATAGCCTAAATTTATTAGGCGAGCCGCTTTGAGCACCGGCCTCTCAAAGAGGGCGGAGGACTACCTGAGAGCCATATACGAGGTTATCGAACAAAAAGGATTTGCCCGCATTAAGGACATTGCAGGGAAATTGGATGTAAAGCCATCAACTGCTGTTGAGATGGTTAAGAAACTTCGTGATAAAGGTTTCATCCACTATGAAAGGTACGGCGGCATCACTCTTACGCCACGAGGAAGAGAGTTAGCTGAAGCAATCAAAGAAAGGCACGACATGTTTAAGAAGTTCTTAGAGATTATTTTAGTACCTGAAGACATCGCATTAAAGGATTCCCACATCCTTGAGCACCAACTAGACCCAAAGACAATACTTCAGTTTACAAGGTTTGTTAGATTTATTACGGAAGCCCCTGAACGCCCAAAGTTCATAAGAAGGTGGATTGAACAATTTAAGGAGTACTGCAGAAGGG
>QMYG01000017.1 GCA_003662535.1 Candidatus Bathyarchaeota archaeon | reverse complement strand
GCTTTCTCCAGAAGCTCCTTCTCCTCGCCCTTGGCTTTTTTCAGGAGTTTTTCTGCGTATCTCTCCAGCTGTCTTATCGGAGTCTCCAGCTGAACTTCGATCTCGTGTTGCACACCTGCGTAGCTGACATTTTCCTCGTCCAGCTTCACCGCTAGGCACCTCTCAAGCGTGTAGGCGATTATCAGGTCTCTCCTGTAGGTCCTCAGGACTGGCCTGGTGAAGGTTCCGTTCAGCCTTACCCGTATTAGCGGCGGAACGGAGAAATTCCACTGAGAAAAGAAGCTTTCCAGCTGTTTCAGTATGTTTTTTGTTGCGTCCCCCTGCTTCGGTATAGAAACGTCCACAGTCTTCATGGGCCTTGTCTCCGTTTTAATGTGCTCTAGTTGTTGCACGCCTTCTCTATCTACCTCTGCGTAGACGAAGCCCTTTGGTTCGCCTTCCTCAGCGAAGGTTATGCGCTCCGTGCTTCCGCAATAGCAGATTGTCGTCTGCCCAACAGTCTTATGCTGATACCTGTGCAGGTGCCCAGCTGCTACTAGGTGCACGTCCTCAGGTATGCTGGAGAGCCTCACAACAGGCTCTTGGGTTGAGTGTGGAGGTGGGGTGAACCCCTCTATGTTGTGGTGTAGCATGAGGATGTTCACTTGCCCGTCTAGGCGTGCGTTGATGCCTTCGAGTGGGTCTTGGCCAGGCTCTAGGGCTGGGTTGTAGCTTATTCCAGCAACGCATACGTCTACCCCGTCTACCTCGAAGTGGTGCATCGAAAGCCTGTCGTAGGGCTTGAAGAAGTGCAGGCATCCAGCGTTATGCAGTATCGCCAGCGGAGAAGCACCAGAAACTATGCCCCTAGGCTGGTCGTGGTGCCCCGTTATGGCGTAGATACGCACGCCAGCCCGCCTAATCTCCCTCAAATCCCCAACAACCCTAGCAATGGGAGGAATCCTCGGACGAACCCTATAAAAGAAATCCCCGGGAAAAAGCACAATGTCCGGCTTCTCTCGGAGAATGAACTCCTTTGCCTGAAGGAAAGCATTATAAAAGTCTCTCCTTCGCTCCATCAGCCTCTGGTGGGGTATCCACCTGAAGACCGGGTCTAAGTGCGGTTCTAGGAAAACTAGGCTAACCACACGCTACACCTCCACAAACTCCCCACTATCTATGGTTTTTGCATCCATTTCACGCATTTCCTCACGGCTCCTCCTGTCGATTCTAGCTTCTCTGAGCTTAGCCAAAATGTCTATGTCCGCCCCGCCCTCCCTCGTCTGCCTACGCCTAACACGAATCATCACGGGAACCCTCGTGATTTCCCCAACGACTATGGCCTCTCCGACGTTCAGCCCCGGCAGGTCCTGCATGAGTTCGTGGCTTAGGCGTTCGGAGGCGTTCATCACAGCCGTTTGGTCTCTCGGGTTCGTGATTTTCATGATTATCTGGCTGTTGCACTGTGAGAGGCTGTCGCTGTGTATCTTGAAGGGCCTCTGGCTAATCAGCACGAGGAAGATTCCGAATTTCCGCCCCTCAGCCGCCAGAGTGTTTATTATCCCGCTTGAGTAGGTCTTCTTCTGGCCTTTTTCGCTCTGGCTCGGTATGAACTTGTGAGCCTCCTCAATGAATACGAACACAGGATAGCTCCACCGTCCAGTTCTTACTTCTTGGTAGACTTGGTTTAGGAGCCAAGAAACTATGTAGTCCATGCTCGTGTCCGTAAGCCCAGAAAGGTCTATTACCGAGACGTGCTGGGGCCTCAGTATCTGGCTTATCGAGACGCTTGAAGCACCGAAGACTGGTAGACGGAGTAGGGGTTGGAGGTGAACTTTGGCCGAACGGCATTTATCCTCGTCTATTACGCCCTCAGCCGCCATCTCGTCGAGTTCAGCGAGCAAGTCCGTCGGAGAATAGGCCTCTCCCCTGCCTCTCAAACGCTCGACAGCGGTTTTTATGGCGTTTCTCACGTAGGCCCACCTCTCTGGGATGCTGAGAATGCCAAATATGTCCTCAGGCTCTAAGTCTGCAAAGCTAATCTCAAAGCTCCTCAAATTCCTAATGTCTTTTCCGCTGTATCGGCCTGTGCTTCCCGGATTCCTAAACACGGTGATTCTCTCGGCTAGCCTATATTTTCTTCCGTCTTGGGTTTGGCTGAGGAAGACGTAGTCGGCGTGTGGGTCTATTACGATTATTGTTGCGCCCTTCTCCAGAAGCTCCTCTATGAGGACTCCAGCCGTGTAGCTTTTCCCAGCACCCGTCTGGGCTAGTATGGCGAGGTGCCTCCTAAACCCCCTAACGGACACGTAGACGGGCACGTCGGGCCTAGAGATGAGGCAGCCGATGTGGAGGCCCTCCTCAGAGGGGTAGGAGAAAAACCTCTCCAGCACCTCCCTCGGAGCTATGTAGACAGGATTTCCCGGAACCACAGCCCTCCTAGGCAGGAGAACCTCAACCTGCCCACCCTCGCCCTCAGCTAGGTAGCCGAGTATTCGGGCCTTCCCCCACACATTTATCGTGTTTAGCCTAGCCTCGCATATCCTCCTCACAGCCTCTACGTCCAGCTGTTTTGTGAGGACTTGGCTCTCCGAGGCGATTAGCTCCACCTGAGCGAGAACCATGACATCCCTAAGCTCGCCCCCAACCTGCTCTCTCGACTCGACGACGAGGTATTCCCACCTCGGCGGGTAGTTGTCCCTCGGCGAGACGAAGATGAACTCTGTGGGTGTAGCCTCCCCAACTATGTAGCCTGCAACCTGAAGACTACGGGTATCTGACACGCCTATACCTCCTCGAGTGTATGAGCGTCAGACCGAGCGCACGGCTGAGGAGCCCCTCATAGACTTGATCCATGTCCTGTCTGGTAAGCCTAACCCTCTCGTCTGCGGCTACAAGCCAGACATTGTAGTTTCTCAGGCCTGCGTAGCCCGCTAGGAGGACGCCGATTACCCTGCTTAAGGCGTCTACCTCCCGGTCGAGGAATCTGCATTCCGTGAGGTTTCCCATAGTGTTTTCTATGCCCAGCGCCCAGCAGGGCACATCTATGCGTAGGGGTGTGTCTTGGAGGCTCAGCAATACGTGGAAGGAGACTATTGTCGGGAAGTTTAGGAGCCTCCGCAAAACCCCCACGCCGTAGTCCAAAAGCCTCCTAGGGTTTTCTGAGTCGGCTATTGCGTTCCTGAACCTGCGCCTCAAATACTCCTCAGGGCTGTTCTTTATGTCGTCGAAGCGCCTCCTCGCCCTGCGCTGGACAGGCCCAAGCTCCATCGGGGTTGTGTAGCCCGGATATTGGGCGTTCTGCATTATGAAGTGGAAGTCCGTCCATTCACGCCTATACTCGAAGAGAAGCTCGTCAATCCTGTCCAAAATCGACCCATACTTGGCTTTCAGCCTCAAGAAATCTGAAAGAGCTATGCTTGGAGTCTCGTCTAGGGTTATTAGGCACGAGTGTAGTGTTTTCAGGTCTTCTCTGCTGACTAAGCCACGAAGTTGCTCCAGCTCCGTCAGGTAGACGGTCTCTATGAGTTTGTTTCTGAAGAACCTAGTTCTCGAGTCTTTGCTTAGGCCTATTGGAATTACGCCTAGTTTTCTGCATTCCTCCATGAGGGTGCAGTAGGCGTCTACGTATCTGAGTGGGAAGTCCCTGTCGCCTTCGGCTACGGCCTCCTTCACGAGGTGCATCGTCCTGCCGTAGAGCGAACCATCTATGAGCAGGTATTTTTGCTCGCCTTCAAGCCGCCTAATACCCTCTAAGGCGACCTGAATCTCCGCATATTCGGACTTAAGCGTCAGGTATTTCCGAACCTCCTCGCCGCTCCCCCTAGCCAAAAACACATCAGCATCAAGAAACCTGAAGTGCTCGCCCGTGCTCGACACGCCGTAGGCCCTAGCCACGTAGAAGAAGGCTCCGTTGGCATATCTACGCAGGCCCCCACTACCGTCTACAGCCAAGACCTGAAAATCTGAATCCAGCTCCTGAGGCTGTGGCAAGGGGTGCCAATGCTCCAAGAAAAGCTCTAAGAATGCCTCCCTGAGGCCCGGGGTTATCTGCCTGTTCAGCTTTTCCTGCATAGAATTAAGCTTAGTGCGGAGAACCTCCTGAAAGAGGTCTAGGAAGTGGGGCAAGAGCGAAACACCAAAGATAATGGTGGAGAGGGCCGAGCTATATACCTTATTGTATGCGTTTTTGGCAATCCAACCACATATAATCCCATCCAATTAAATAGAATTTTGTAGGCTGCATCGGCGTGCCGAGGCGGCTTTTCAGCCATACCATCAGTTCTCAGAGGCTATTTCTTTACGAAAACAAGGTCAATCCCATACTCTCTCTGTATGGCATCATGTAAAGCTAGATTAACACCCCTTTGAGAGTAGACCTCAATTAATGTGGCTATATATGGACACATAACGAGCGGGACCTTCTTCTTCATTATTTCCTCGAGGAAATCCGTTAGTGTTGGGTGGAAAACCTTAACAAAGAGCTTTTCGTCCTTCTCAGCTATCTCAACATCCTCAGCAAGTCCCAACTTGTTAATTAGCAGGTCTCTAAGCTCCTCATCCGTCATGCTCGGCCGTGCAAGCCCCCTGCTCTCAAGGAACTCAAACATCCCCTTCGCAATGCACCTGCATATAATGCTTCCACCCTTAACGGTCATAACCATGTCTAGGCCCTTATTCACGCCAAAGAGAACCGAACTTATAAAAGCCTGACTCACCGCTTTACCCATATGCATCAACCACTTACCATTTTCAACCACTAAATCATATAAATCTTCCAATTAACTTTCTGATAACTTCGTCGCTGCAGCATTCATGCAGCATATAAAGGGTAAACCTAAAGGCTTAACAGGGATTTAAGACGGGTTTAGAGTTTGGTGTGATGGGTTGGGTAGGGAGTACCCCTCGCTTCCAGTTTTGGCTGTGGCGGCGATTATCGTCGATAACGGTGAAATTTTGCTCGTTAAGCGTGCGAACGAGCCGGCTCGTGGCAAGTGGAGCCCGCCCGGAGGCGTCGTGGAGCTTGGCGAAAGCTTGGTAGACGCTGTTAGGCGTGAGGTTCGTGAGGAGTGCGGGCTGGAAATAGAGGTAGACGGGCTGCTAGACGTTGTCGAGGTTGTCAGGCGGGACAGCAAGGGCAGGATACGCTTCCACTACGTGATTCTGGACTATTTGGCTCATCCAACGGGCGGAGAGCTGAGGCCAGGCGAGGACGCCTCAGAAGTCAGGTGGATTCCGCTAAGAGAGTTGGAAAACTACGAGATAACGCAAAGCCTCAGGAAGCTCGTTGAGAGGCACTGGAGCGAGCTGCTCTCACGATAGGCATGGAGGCAAAGAAGAGCCTAGTTCTGCCCATTGTCTGCACGTTGAGCGCCCTAACCTTCACAACCACAGGGTGGTCTCTTACAACGTAGCCGAGAATCAGGCAGTGGTGTGGGGGAAGCTCATTGGCGATGAGCTTGACGGTCTCCGCATCTATGCTCGAAGCTCTGGAAACCATCTCTAAGTCCCGCTGATTCGTGAAGTTGAAGAGGAAAATGTTGTCCGCCTGACGGTAGACGTTTTCCCCTAGGCTGTCAGGCTGGTTCGTTATGAACGTCGTGAACACGCCTAGGTGCCTCATCCTCGTGATTACATCATCCCAGTAGGTCTCCCTCATGTAGAGGTGCGCCTCCTCAGCGAAAAGGAAAATCGCCCCAGAATCCCAGCTGGAAAGGAGTTCAACCAGCTTCTCAAGCACGTATTCGACGACCATACGCCTATGCGAGGGTGAGAGGTCCCTTAGGTTTACTATGAGGAGGCCGCCGCCATCAAGCCTCTTCAAAACATCAGCCAAGTCTACAGCCTCTCCGTCATCGTCCGTGAAGAACCCAGAGCTTACCAATGCGTAGTAGCGTGAGTAGAGGGCATCCCTCACGAGTTCGTTGCATTTCCAAACTCTTATGGCTTCTCCCAAGGCCTTCATGCTGAGGTTGTTCTGTGCCTTTAGGTGGCTCCAGATACGCCTAAACTCCCTCGCCGATGTGCCCGGAAGCCCGAAGGTGTGGACCAGAATGCCCATGATTATCTTCAGGCTGGTCTGTGCTAGGGAAACCCGGAAGTTTCCCCCAGGCCTCAGCACGACTATCCTGTCGTAATACTCGTTTTTCTCGCCCTCAGGGGTGTAGCCGAGATTCACGTATTCGCCGTTCAAATCCAGAATGACGACTGTCGCCCCGTAATCAACCAAACCGAGCGCCAAAAGCTTAGACAGATGCGACTTCCCCGTCCCTTTCTTCCCAGTAATTATGTTTAGGCGTCCGTCTAAGTCCTTAGCGTCTATCGAGACGTGGGAGCCATCCCTCCCCCAACCAAGCTCTATTGGGAGTTCTCCGGGCAAGCCGAGGATGTCGAGCAGTTCTGAGAGCTTCAGAGACCTAATTTTTGAGTGGACCCTCGAGGGAAGCCACCTCTCTACGGTCGGCCTCCCAGCCTTAAGGGCGCCACGAACCTTACAGACGAGCAGGCGTGCATCCTGAATATACGCCAAGTGCGAGCCAACGTCCAAGGCGTCTACGTCCTCACCCTCAGCCACATCCCTTATGGCCAGGTCTCTCAGGAGTTCTTCGAGCATGCCCGGTATGTTGGCGAACTGCGTGTCGATTACCTGAACGAGCAGGCACCTCCCATCCTCCTCAATGGCTAGGTAGTCGCCCTTCTCCACCTCCTCGCCGGGAAAACACAGGATTTTTAGGGTGTCCCCCTCCTTCTTGTAAAGCCTCATGCAACCCCCTCCCAGCCCGTCCCGTAAGGCCCA
This sequence comes from Candidatus Bathyarchaeota archaeon, assembly GCA_003662535.1. Lineage (GTDB taxonomy): Archaea > Thermoproteota > Bathyarchaeia > EX4484-135 > B24-G1 > B24-G1. The sequence goes on along the minus strand of QMYG01000017.1, from coordinate 3,402 downwards.
AAAAGCAGCCGCCTTATGCTAGGCCTCGGGAGAATCTCCAACCCGCATCTTTTGCAGACATAGCGCTGAAGGGCGATGACCTCCGCAGCCGTGAAGGTTGAGAGTATGTGCGCAAGCCTGAGGGTCTCCGGATAGCCTTGGACAATCGTGTCGTTGTGTAGGAGCCTACGAACAGCGTCTACGCCTACGTGTTCGTCGAGGCCTGCGTCTATGTCTAGCCTGAAGGTGTAGGGTTCAAGCCCGAGCCTAGCTAGGTAGACTCTGCCGAGGAGTCTGAGCTGTCTGCTGGGCTTTAGGCCTTTAAGTTCTAAGAGGTAGGGGGGTCTGCAGGAGCTGGTGAGGTCGCTGATTCTGTATCCGTTAAGCCTGAGGCGGCTCTCCTTAGAAAGCCCTAAGACGGTGTTTCCCTGCCCCCTAGCCGTGTCCAGAAGTTTTTGTAGGGCGTTTCCGAGGGCGTCTCCACGCCTAGCCGTGAGGGAGCCATCACGAAGAACCACGCTGTAGTCAAACATCCGGCAGGCGCTCAGCTGGAGCCAATAGTCCAGAATTGCGGAGAGCTGAATCTGCATGGTGGAGCTGTTCTGCGTGTTGAGGCTTCCAGAAACCCCCAAATATCTCCTCTGAAGCCTCCTCAAAAGCCTAGCCCCAGACTCGTAGGTCAAGTGGTAGGGTAGGGGCCCGACACGCAAATAGCGGTATTTATCTCCCTGTCTCCAGACGATGGCACCACGAATCGCGCACAAGACACCCTGCCTCGTCTCGCCTATCTTGATGCTTGAAGAATCGGAAGCCACCACTACGCACTTCTCTCTCAAAGGAGAGAGCGGAATCGCCCTAAGTTCAGGCTTAGCGAGTTCAAGCGGAGGCTCCTCCATAAGCCCGTCTACCTGAGCCTCCAACGGGTCAAGTATTGGGCGTAGACTGCCATTTAGGTTGCTGAGCGTTTCTAGGCTAAGCTCTATAAACTTCTCAGGGGGCACCAGCTCGGCTGAGGGAAAGCTATATGTTGGTGTTGAACCATAGTTTAATTGTGCAGTCAATAGCCTTCACCAATATCCGTGATAAGTGTATAGTTCTTGCAGTATATAAGTATTGTGCAATTTCAACATGCACAACAACAATAAACACGGAGGCCCACCCATGAACAAAGAGGAAAAACGCAAAGTCAGGATAACCGTCAGGCTAGCAGACATGGAGTTTGAAATCGAAGCAGAAGAAGACCAAATAGAGACAAGCGTCGAAAAGGTTCTCTCAGCCGCACTAAAAGCAACATCCACCACGACAGGCCTAAAAAGTCTACCTACACCGAAGGCCCAAACCTGTAAGGGGCTTATTCAGGAGCTGTGGCGGGAGGGCTGGTTCGCAGTCGGCAGAGGCCTCGGGGAAGTGCATGAGGAGTTGGCTAGGCGTGGCTACCACTACGACAGAACAGCCGTAGCACACGCACTACTAGACCTAGTCAGGGAGGGCATACTCCACAGGAAGGGGAAGCCGAGAAGATACAGGTATATCCAGAAGAGGCCCCCACCAACAGCACAAATACCAACAATAACAGAAACAGAGAGAAAGGAACCCGCTATCTCTCCCCCTTCGCACCCCGAATCTTTGGAAGACGCTCCTCCACAAACCGCCACAAACCAATCTTGGTGATTTGAAACCTATCCTCATCAACACGCTCAACCCAACCCCGACGAATCAACTCACTCAGCCTAGTAGAGGTTATCTTCGCAGTCTTCCCCAATCTACGCTGAAGCTCGTCCCTAGTCAAGCTACCAAAATCTAGGAGGCCCATGTGATAGCCCAGATGAGCGGAGACGAGACAGAGCATCAGGTAATCCCTATCAGAAAGCCTCTTCCTATTCACGATGACCTCGGGGCCCTTAGATGTCAGTATAACGAGCCCCTCAAGTTGCTTAGCGAGTTCAGCTAAGTCTACAGCCACAGTTAAACGCTGGGCTATCGTAAAGGTCGGAATGAACTGGCTGAAAAAGCGGTTTATGCTTATCCAGACCTCCTCCAAGCTCCCAGTGAACGTCTGCTCCAAACCACCATACTTTATATGAACAACTATGGGAGTCTCCTCACTCACTACCTACCACGCCTCCCCCTCTAGCCTGACTGAATCTTAGGGAGAACCTCGTCCTCAATCCACCTAACCCCCTGCGCCGTAAGCTTCCACTGGCTCTTAGCTGGGTCAGGCTTAAACACCCAGCCCCTCTTATGCATCTCATTCAACCTAGCAGGAACAACGCACTTAATTCCACTGGCCTCGAGAAGGCGGGAAATCCTCGAAGGAGTCCCAGACATGTCCTCAGAAGCGTAGAGAATGAGTCCAATAGCCTCGTAGTGCGTGAGATTCTCCTTCTTAGCGACAACAATCGGCCCCTGAGTCGTGTATTCAACCAACCCCCTAAGCTTCAGCTGGATAGGCGGGGCAAGCCTAGAAGCAATAAGTCCCTCAAGTTCCCCCATAAACTGCGGAGGCATACTCCGCAGAAGCTCCAAAAGCTCCTGAGCGTTCGCCCCCTCAACAACCAGCTCTCCGAAGGGAGCCTTAATGCGGACAGCAACCCTCCCCAAAGCCAAACCTCCAAACAAACCATTATGATAAACTATAGACATCGAAACACATAAATAGTTATCTCCAACACAATTCAAACCCCGCACACTCAGGGAAAATAATATTATCGGTATTTAAAACTCAACACTTTCAGATATTACTATGATGCATTTATTGAATGTAGTTTGCTGATTGAGCTTTAGCACCCGTCAGGGTTCACTCCTCTGGCTGTTGCGCTGTAGTAGGCGAGGAGCTGGAGTGGTATTGCGTAGAGGGGTGGTGTTAGGCTTGGGTGTATCTTTTTCGGCATTTCTATTAGGTCGTCGGCCATGTTTGCGACTTCTTCGTCTCCTCTCTCGGCTATGGCGATTATTTTTGCTCCTCTGGCTTTCATCTCCTCGATGTTTCCTAGTATTGTTTCGTGTGTTTCGTCTTTTGGGCAGAGGAATATGACTGGGAAGCCCTCCTCCACGAGGCTTATTGGGCCGTGTTTGGATTCTCCCGCTGGGTAGGCGATGGCGGCTACTCTGGCTAGCTCTAGGAGTTTTAGGCATCCTTCCCTCGCTGTTGCTGAGCTTGCCCCACGACCAAGCACGAAGAAGGTGCGGCTGTCCCTGTATTTCTCTGCTATCTGCATGATTTTCTCCCTCTGTCCCTCTATTATCTCTGCCATGAGTTTTGGAATCTGTTTTAGGCCTTTTTGGAGTTCTTCTGCTTCTGTGTGGGATAGTTTTCCACGCATTTCCGCCACTTGGAAGGCGACTTGCGTGAGGACTAGGGTTTGTGCTGTGAAGGTTCGCATTGAGCCTGCTTTTGTCTGCGTTAGGAAGGGGCCTGACTGT
>QMYG01000016.1 GCA_003662535.1 Candidatus Bathyarchaeota archaeon | reverse complement strand
GTAGTGCAGAGGGCAATCTGTGATGTGCGTCATCATCTGGAGGAAGCCCGTCATGTAGGACTGACGCCTGCTGCTGGAGCGTGAGAGAAAGTGGCCGAACTCGTCATTCAGGAAGAGTGCCTGCGGGTGCTCCGCCAGGATGTCGACGAAGCGCTCGGGAGTGACGTCGTAGGGCATGAGATAGACCTCCTCGGGCAGGATTCGCAGGTTCGCCATGCTCACCAAGGGTCTCATAGCTGTGGACTTCCTCGTGCCGCTCTCCGACACTATCAGGCCCAGCACGTTCGGGAAGAAATCCGACTGGTCGAAGAAGACGCCGAGCTCACGGTTGAGGCAGGAGGACACCGCAACGGTGGCTACAAGGGGATGAAACTGCGGTGGGCAGTCCAGGCGGTCCGTCATGAGCTCGACGTAGGGGTCTAGGAAGAGGGAATCATCCAGGCGATGGGCGTCAATGTACATCCGCGACCCCCGGAGACGCACGCTCAGAAGGGTGGCGGCGGTGGCGGTGTTGTTGCGGGCTGTGCGGTTCCCATCTGGGCTCTACCCTGTCCGAATGCAGGAGGTGGAGGCGGTGCCGGCGCAGGGACGGACCAGGCCCCTGCATTTCCAGCAGCGGATTTGCGTTTTCTGATAACCTCCTTAAGGGAGATCCAACTGTACCTACCCGAGCGGCCGTCGTACTCCACAAGAGCCACATTGCGAGTGTCCGCTGCGTCGTCCTTGTCCTTTTCCACCGTCGCAGTGTAGATCACGTCTCCCATCTCCAGACCGTAGAGCTCGACCTCACTCTTGAACCGTATCGGGACCTTCGCGAACTGTATAAGCATGTTGCACCCGTGCTTCACTCCGTAGCCACCTGCGGGAGTCGTACGAAAGCCGCCCTCTCTTATTTCGGATATCCCCACGATGGGCACAACTCGGTTGAACGCCCGGTGTATGAATGCCACTGCGGACCTCAGCTCGGCCTCGGGGACCGCCTTGCGAGTGATTGACAGTATGGTGGAGATGGAGTCCAGAACTATTAATGAAGGCCTTTCGTAAACATAAAAGGCTGTCAACAGCTTGATGACATTATCCCAGTTGGGAATGTACCGCGTCATGTCTATCGTAACAACATTAGGGTGCTTGGAAGAGTCCGGAGCGTCGGAGATCACCTCAGCGGCGAAATACAACGCCTTCGGGGCTCTCATCGCAATCTGCCTCGCGCACAGGGACTTGCCAGTCCCAGCGTCGCCGTAGAATATGGTGAGCCCGTTGGGCAGGCCCCCTCCCAGCCAGGCGTCGACGGAAGGTATGCCCGTGGGGAACCTTCTAGGAGGCTTTCTCACGGGGTTGAGCCTCCACAAGTTGTCCTGATAGAGCTTCCGCAGCTCCGGCGTATCCTTCAGGTCGATATGGATAGCGGTCTTTCCCGTTCGGTAGGAGCTCTGGTGCGAGCCTTGACCTTTATATGAGCTTGAATACATTTTTTACCCTCCCTTATTACCTACGTGATGCTTCCTCCGCCAGAGGAGGGGTCGTTGACCCCCCCTGTGGATTTTTGAAGAGGGCAGGGGCCCCTGTGGGGGAAAAAATCCCAGCTGCCCCGAGAAGTGCGCGAGGTCCTACTGCTGTGCCCTCACGCCGTAGACCTCGCCGCCGTAGTTCACCAGCAGACCTCTGCTGTGGAGGTGCTGCATGTATTCATACACCACGTTGCGTGGTATCCCGTGGTCATCGCCCCAGCGATATATCTGCTGGGAGGACAGCCCCTCGGGCGCCTGGAGCATTCTGAAGAGCTCCGTGAAGTTGTGCCCCTGGAACATCTCCTGACCCTGCGCAGGTGCAGGAGGAGCCACTGCCGTTCCTCCCCCCGTGGGTGGAGGCACAGGGGCGTAGCTCGCAGGTGCAGAGGGGACTGACGCCGTCTGGGTCGGTTGCGGGGGCGCCGCGGGTGCAGCGGGAGCGCCCTGGCCCTGCGGGGGTTGCCAGCCGTTCGGCAGGTACTTTACAGGCAGGAGCATGGTGGTCTCGCGCTCCTGCTCGTCGAAGAACTTGCGGGAGACCCGCTGCCAGATGAAGGTCTGGTTCAGCAGGCCCTTCCCGTCAGGGCCTATCCTCGACACATCGAACCCGCAGTCCTTCAGCGCCTTCTTGAACAGCCACCACTTGCTGTTCTTCTGGCTGCTGTCCGGGATGTACATGGGGTAGCATCCCGAGCCCGCCTCGCCGTCAATGGTGTGGTCCAGCGGGCGGATCTGGAGATGCAGACGCTCTCTTCCAGGTCCGCCCCACGGCGTCTCGCTCGGCGGGAGGAGTTCCACGAGCTCGATCCTGCCGGGAAACTCTCTCCCCTCAGCCATCTCATCTGGGTCCTTCATGTCCATTCTTCGTTCACCTCCTCACTTTTTCTTTCTCCTTCTGGGAGCGTTACGCTTCTTGCTTCTGCCACCTGTGGGCTTGAGCTCGATCTCCTCAGGCTCGGCGGAGGCCTTCTCAGAGTCCCCAGAGGGGCCAGCCTCAGCTTCTTCGCTGGGTAGCACTCCGAGCCTTACGGCCTCCTCCGCCTCCTCTCCCTTCCTCACCGCCTCGGCAACCACGGGCCTGAGCTCCCCCGCATGGTGCACCTCCTCAGGCGTCCACGCGTGGTCTGTAAAGAGATTGTGAACCGTCCTGCGGCTGAGAGTGAGGTATATTGCGCTGGCCATGTAGACGCCGAGAAAGTAGAGTGCAATCGGGCGGTCTATGTCACGCCAGCCCGCTCCGAACTCTATGTCGAAGAGCGCCTGCGCGGGGGAGATCTTCTCATCAATGATGTCCGCCAGAAGCTTGGAGACCCTCCCCGATATGCGGTCAAACTGATCCGACGTTATGACCTCCTGTATCTGAGCCACCACGGCCTTTATCTCAGCGGGGTCAGAGGGGATGACCCTGATCTTGCCATCCGTCATCAGCAGCTGAAGGCTTTCCGTCACCCTCTGCTTGACCTCATCCCGGGACGCTCCCGCAACCTTCTTTCTGATGAGGAGAATGAGCTCATCGTCCGTGAGGGTCCCAGGATGGAGGGCCTCAATTTCCTTGTGGGTGTAGCCCACCGCAAGAAGAAGCCTCTCGGCGAAATCGCCCCGTTCTCTGGGCACCTTCTCCTCCTCGGCTGCCTCGGGCCCCTCCGCGGGTGACGGAGGCGGGAAGGCAACCTTATCAGGTGGTGGAAACTCCATTCATGTGCACCCCCTAAAATTGTGCAAATGAGGGTAATGTCATACATATATATATAGTTATCGCTTAGTCCCGCGACGGGAACGTTTTTTGGAGGTCTCCCTCCGCTCCAGAAGGGTTGGAAACCGCATCGGCGTGTCCTCGCGGACGTATCTGAAGGGGTTCTCCCAGAGCTCGTCCATCTCGTACATCTCCGGGTTCACGCGGTAGTATCTGCGACGCTGCAGGAAGGTCCTGTCAGGCACCTCCTCCTCCCGCGTGAAGACCACAAGCCCCAGGCGTCTGAGGAGATTCATGTAGTTTCTGAAGCTCTCGTATGAGGGGATCTTGCGGCCACAGTTATAGTAGAGCATCTCCTTCTTCAGAGCCTTATAGATGCTCTCAACGTAGTCCTCGTCCCTTATTCTGAGGTACTCCCTGACGAAGACCCCCACGGGGACCTTGCAGCCTCTCTTCTTCAGATAGATGGGCATCAGCACGGGCGTGTAGAGCTCCTTCCAGGACTCGTCCTTCTCAGCCATGCTTACCCCTCAAGTTTATAGCGCTTGAGCTTGATGGAGCAGCTCCAGCAGATCTTGCCGTAGACCCTGTTGGGCACGGGCGAGACCATGGGCCTGTTGCACAGTGGGCATCTCTCAAGGTCCTCCATGACCCAATCGGGGCGCAGGTCCTGCTCCTTCAGCCTGCTCTTGGGGATTCCGGGCACGGGGGTGCCCTGCGTCCGCTCCATCTTGCGCCAGTAGGTCCTGAACTGCTCGTCCACCACTCTCGGCCTGAGTCTGGGAATCTCCTTCATCTCACCTCGCCTCTGTGACGCACTACAACCACGGGGACCTTCTCAACGCCGAGCCTCAGCGCCACGAGGGCCCTGTGGCGACCTTCGTGGGAGGGATAGCCTCTGAAGAAGTTCACATAGTCTAGCAGAAGGGGCTCCATAGGCCTGCCGGTCCTGTAGGCCTTCTCAACGAGCTCCAGAGAGCCCCTGTCGAAGCCCTCTTCGAGATTCAAAACTGCGGGGAAGGAGCCCCGCGGGTGCGGCACTTTGGAGAGGAACTCCCGCGGGCTCATCCACACCAGCTCGGCCTTCTCGAAGGAGGAGCTGAAGCGTCTGAGCATTCTGTCAGTCTCCTTCCAATCAAGCGGATACTCCATGCTCACGCCTTGACTCCCCCTTAGTCGCTCTCGGGGACCTCTGCGATTTCGTAGTAGTCATCATTCACCGTCGCGGGCAGGTAGTCCCAGTCGCCCACCATGACCTTCTCAGGGTCGAGACCGATGTTCCCGAAGAAATTCGCTACATCGTAGTCAGACTGGAGATAGAGGCTGCGACCGTCCTCGAACGTGATCTCCACATGGCCGAAGCGGTTGTAGAGCCACTTGCCCCTCGGTGCAGAGGTGCTCGGACGCTCCGGCTGATGTGCACGCTCCATCACGAACTCCATGACCTCACGTGCCAGGTCGTGGCGACCCTTCCTGTGCAGCAGGACGTAGGCCGTGGCGTAGTAGTCATCCCAGCCCATTCCCCGCAGGCGGGCGTAGGTGCCGCCGGGGCTCTCGTCAATGTCTCCATGTCGCCTGCGCCAGGTGCTCGGAGGCCCCAGCGCAGCCTCAATCATCGTCCGTATGCTCTCCTCGTCCGGCGTGGTGCACTTGGGCACCACCATGCCGGAGTACCAGGTCGTCGGGCAGTATTCTCTACTCATGACCATCCCTCCATTTCGAAGACGTCGGACACCACCACCGCATCGCGGTCGTAACGCTTGAGCGCCAGGACGTAGACGTGGGACAGGTCCATGAAGCGTGACTCGCCCGGGAAGCTTCGAAGGGTCCTGATGCGGCCCCGGATCCACTCCAGCACCTCACGCTCGGAGGTCTGGCGGGGGGGTTGCAACCGCCGATTCACCCATGTAATGGGCACCCCCCGGGCGTCATAGACAACGTAGAACATCAGGTCCTCCCTGCCGTACTTGATCATTCGAGACATGACCATGCTGCCGTCCCGGAGGCCCAGCTCGTAGGGAATGCGCTCTGCACCGCGCAGGACCTCTCCCACGCAGAGCTGACGCCTGAAGGGGTAGGAAAAGCTCAGGCAGGGCTCCTCACGGGGTTTCACCATATCTCCTTACCTCCGCGGGCGCACATCAGCTCGGCCATCAGGTCAATCAGGGCCCTCTCGTCACGCGGGAAGATACCCTCCCTGAAGAACTTCTCCGCCATCTCCTGCAGGGCCTCGTAGGTCCTGTGGGCCTTGACTGCATCGTGCTCTAGGCCCAGCTCCGCCACGAGGTCCTCGAAGTCCAGCAGGGACAGGCTGAGGTCCTCCAGGATGGCTCGGAAGGCCAGCAGGAGGTCCTCCTCCGTCATGTACTTCTTCCCGCTCAGGTACTCCGTCACGGACGTGTGATAGTCCGTGCAGGCCTCGCGGCCGTCCTTCCTGATGCAGACCCTGTGAGCGTAGTGCGTTCCTATGTCAAAAGGGCCCATGCGCTCCGCCACCCACGGCTCGCCCTCCTCATAGACCTCATAGGTCTCTCCCTTTATCTTGATACGAATCCTAGCGGCGGGCATATCACGTGCCTCCTTTACTCTTCCTTCTCCTCGCCGCTATTTATATCTTTCTCCTCACTCCCTGAGGCCTCCGGTCGCTCGACCTTTGGGATCTTCTTGATCAGAAGCTGGGGTGCAAGGTGCACGTAGCGCATCGTGGTGGCAATGCTGCGATGTCGCAGAAACTGCTGGGCAGCGGCCAGGTCGCCCGTCTCGGCGATGATGTGCGTTGCACGCGTGTGTCTGAGCTTGTGTGGCGAGCGGTAGGGAATGCCCAAGATCCTGCACAGGCGTCCGAGGTGCTTGCGCACGCCTGAGGGGTCGTAGTAGCCCCGGGGACTGTGTGGAGAGTAGAAGAGGTACCATCTGTGCGGTCGGTCCTCCTTAGGCAGATTCACACTGCGCTTCAGCTCCCTCCACGCGCCACCCTGCAGGTCCTCGCGGGCACGAAGCGTGTTGCGCACGGCCTCTATGACCTCCTCCTGCGTGGGCTCCAGGCCGAAGTCAATGCCCTCGCGGACCTTCTCCCTCGTCACGTATATGCAGGGGGTGCCCTCGATGGTGTAGGGCTCCCACTCCGAAGGGGGCCGGCTCCAATTCGGCTGGAGAATGTCATCAATGTGCAGCGTCAGCGCCTCGCCCAGCCTCAGGCCGTTGATCAGCAGGAGGGTGAGAATTGCCTTGATGTGGGGGTTGGTGCCCGCGAGGTCAATCAGCCTCCAGGCCTCGTCGAGCTGATAGATCTCAATTCGCCGCTGCTTGACGGACGGCCTGACGACCCTGAGGACCTCCTGGCCCCGGCCTATGTAGGTGAAGTAGGATGCCACGGCGTAGAACTGCGTGTTGATCGTGGCGGGCGTGAGGCCCTTCTTCTGCATGTGGCCCACCCACTCGTCCACGCTCTCTACCCTCTCGGGGTCCAGCCTGCGGGCCTCGCAGAAATCGATGTACTTCCGCATGTAGGCCGTGTAGACGTAGATTGTCGTGGGGGCCTTCTTCCGTCTCAGCCAGCTGATCCAGCCCTCTACGTCCATCATACCACCTCCCTGCTCTCATCCGGGGAACTGCCGAGAAAGAGCCTGACGGCGGACTCGAAGGTCTTAAGCGAGTCGCTCTTTCCAGAAGCCGCATCCACCTCGGCGAAAAGCCCGCGAAGCCTCATTAGGAAGCAGAACTGCAGAGCCAGCACATCCAGCGGGCCGGCGTTGTGGGTTATTAGCATGTTCGAGACGTTCTTGTCAGTCGCGGACACAGCAAGGACCACCTTAAAGTCCTCTCCAAACAAGCTTTCTCCCCGCTCCTCGCACTCCTTCATGCTTTTGACCATCCCAACCAGGGCCTTGTGGAGCTCGGGGTTTGCCTCCTTCAGCAGATCCATAGCCGTGGCATTCACGCATATCCCTCCAGGTCCTCAGTGCGAAGAGAAGGCGGTCTTCTGCCCAGCAACGCATCGCGCATGTTTGCTTTCAGCACGTGGGCCCTCTCGGGGTCCTGCTTCCTAAGCACGTTCAGCGCGGCGGTGAGGATTTCAAGCGACGCTACTACGCTGACACTCGGAAAGGAGGAGTACTCACATATAAGCGTCTCCCTTGCCTCCCCCCTGCTTATGATTAGCAGGGCTGAGCACTTGGCTTTCTGCTCATGTGGCTCCCCCGAGGGGGCCTCAAAAACCTTCTTTAGAAGGCTCTGAGAGATGATCAAGTTGCCAAGGTCTGTGAAGATCATCCCGTGCTTCAGAAACGCTATGAGTGCGTCCGCAGCGGGGTGGTCCTCCTCGATCAACCCATCAACGAACTCCCTTAGGCTCTCGCCATCCCGGAACATCCCCTTCCACAGCCTTACCACAGCCTTCGCCTCCTCAGGGCCTTGAGATCACGCTCGATGCTTTTCAGCAGACGGTCAAGTCTGTAGATCTCCGCCCACAGAGCGTCCACATCCTCCCGCGTCTGGCCGGCGTCCATCTTAAGCACTCTCCCGGGTCAGCCTGAGCATTCCGCCGCCGATGAATGAGCGGCCCTCCTCCTTGAGGGCGCTGAAGTTCACCCTGTCGGAGTAGCCGCACTGGGGGCAGCGGATGGGCTCCTCGCCGTAGTACTGCTTCCTGTCCACAATGCCAATGAAGCGGCACCGGGGGCACCTGACCTTGGCGTAGTACTCCTCGCTCCACTTCAACACACGCACGAGATATGTCGTCTTGGCCAATGAGATCACCTCCTAAGCTTGCAATCCCTGCAGAACTTCACAGGGTGGGTGTAGAACAGCAGCGGGCGGACCTCCGGGTGGAGGCACGTGTAGGAATGATAGTAGCTGCCTTTCCGCCCTGACACCCGCACCCTCAGGTAGGGGCAGCCTATTTCCTTTCGAAGCCTCTTGGTGAGCCGGAGAGTTGAGAAGAACCCGCGAGGCTCGCTCATGGCACCTCTCCCTCCTTGTCCAGGGAGATCCCCAGCCTCGCCAGGATCTTCAGGAAGCTCCACTGATGGCCGCAGTGTGGGCACTCCCAGAAGACCCACCACTTCCTGTCATTCCTGTCCCTCAGGCCGCACTCGTGGGCGTAGCCCTGGAACTCCAGCCCGTGGAAGGTGTGGATCCTGCCGCAGTGGCACCGAAACTTCCTGTCCCTCACGAGGTTCAGGAACCTTTCGACATCCCTGCCGTGCTCTCTCCGCATGGCCCTGACATAGGGGGAGCCGTCTCCCTGCCAGGAGAGGCCATGGAGGGTGCCCCCGCAGGAGCACCTGCAGCGACTCTTGGGGTTAGCCAGCTCGCACGCTCTGCTGTGTTTCCTCATCTTTCATCACCTCTCTCTTCACCTATCGCAAGTTTCAGGATCCTCACAGCTGCTCTGTAGCCGTCCATGAAGCCCTCGCCGTACATCACCATGTCCCTGTGGCGCCTTCTGCCGCCCTTGAGGTGCCACCAGATGGAGAAGCGGAGCCTGCTTTTGACCGTGCCCTCAGGCGGCGTCCCGTGGCGCTTCTCGAAGGACTCCACCGCAAGGGCCGCAAGCAGGTCATCAGAAGTTAGCTCCTTCATGGCGCCTGCCCCCCTACCCTCTTCGCTATCTCCTCCTGGAGCTTCACCTCAGGCCAGTTCCAGTTGACAAAAAGACCCGAGAACGGCCCGAACTTCCTCAGGACATCCCTGTTGCCAGTCTTGAAGCGCACTGTGAAGAGCGTCGGCTCCATCTCTATCACATCGCCTACGCCGAGATAGTCAGCATCTATCCACAGCTCGACATCTCCCAGGCGCACAGGGTCCCCAACGTCGCGACTACAGAGCGCCTCCAGTTCCATCTGGGGCCCGCGTTCGCTGGAAAGCACGCGGCGAATGTAGTAGATAATGTGGTATCTCGCCTTCTCCCTGAGGATGCTGCAGATCTCTGACTTTATCTTCATCTGCCTTAGCTCCTCCTCACTGAGTAGCTCTGCCATCTCACCACGCCTCCTACCAGAAGACCTGGAACCTGCGGATGCCCACTATGCGGCCCTGCTCGTCCCTCACAGCCGAGGCAGGGGAGGTGTCAGGTGCCAAGAGGTCCTTGCGCCATGAGAGCGCCTCAGCGACCATGCTGCTTACGATGTAGAAGACCCCTTCCTGGGGCTCGGGGAGGTCCTCCGCAAGCAGGTCACTTATGGAGTAAAGGACCCCCTCGCGGGAAAGCCCGGGGAGACGCTTAGGGGATTTATTGAGATGTCCAAGCTCCGTTCTGACAATCGGCACGCCTTCTACCTCACCCACTGGGACGCTCACGGTTCTCAGGCGGGCGACCCGTCCCGAGGGCGGCAGACGCAGCTCGCTTCCGTCCTTCCTCACGACCCTAATCTCATGCGGTGTCAAGTTCACGAACTTAGCCATTTTGATTCACCTCCTCTCTTCTTACCCTCTGAAGACTCCTATAGCGGGTCCTCAAGAGGGTATCAATTCGCTCGCGGGCCTCCCGCACCCTCTCGGGCGATGTGGAGAGCATGATTCGCGTCACGCCCACGCGCTTCAGGGTCATCTCCACACCGCATGAGGGGCACTGGAAGACCGGTAGGTCTCTGCGCACCAGCAGGTCGGAGACACGCAGGGCGGGCCTCTTGCAGTGCCCATCCAGCACTGCGGCCTTCACGATGTGGGTCTTCACGACGTCCCGCACCGCGACCTCCTCCCTCCTGCATTCAGGGCAGATGTACTCCCCATAGAGCAGGGGATAGCTACGCCACTCCTTCGTCATCTCACAGCCTCCTGTCACTTATCTCACTTGCAGGATCTTCACGTGCCCGGTCTTCTGCCAGCGCCTGGCGTCCGGTCGGGGGAGAGTGACCTGCTGTCCGGGGGTAGGAAACGGACCATAGGTCGCACTATCGGCGCCCGTAAATTTCCTCCGGATCGGGTTTCTTATCTCAACCGGGATCTTCTCGTCCAAATCGCCAGTCTGGGGGGCAGCGGCCTGGACGCCTTCCTCATTCCGGACGGGCGGTAGTGAGGCACCACCGACGCCGG
>QMYG01000015.1 GCA_003662535.1 Candidatus Bathyarchaeota archaeon | reverse complement strand
GTCTACCACCTTCGCCACGTCTACGACGCCTGCGATGTTTAGTCCGCAGTGGCAGACGTAGACGCCTATTCTTGGCTCCTCCTCCCTAACCATTTAGCTCTTCCACCTCCTAACCACATAATTAACAGCCCTCATAGCTGCTGCGCTGGCTTCTGCCACGCTGTCTGGTATGTCCTTCGGGCCAAGGGCAGTCCCCGCTAGGAATATGCCTTCAGCCTTCGTCTCCATGGGGCTCGTCATTATGTCCTTTTCCACGAAGAAGCCGTATTCGTCTACGGGGACGCCGAGTATTTTGCTCAGCTCCTTCACGCCCTTAGGCGGGACGAGGCCAACCGACAGGACAACCATATCAAACTCCTCTTGCAGTATCTCGCCAGTCTCGGTGTTCTCAATAATAACCCTCAGGTTCTTCGTTTCTGGGTCCTCCTCTATTTCTGAAACTCTCCCACGAACAAACTTGATTCCGAACTCCTCCTCAGCCCTCCTGTAGAACTCCTCAAAGCCCTTCCCGTAAGTCCTGATGTCCATGTAGAATATCGTTACGTCTACCTCGTGGAGGTGCTCCTTGAGCAGAATCGCATTCTTTATGGCGTACATGCAGCAGACACGGCTGCAGTAGGGGTTTCCGAACCTCTTATCCCTAGAGCCGACGCACTGGATGAAGGCTACACGCCTAGGTATCTTCCCGTCCGAAGGCCTGATGATGTGCCCGCCCATCGGGCCCGCTGCGCTCACGATGCGTTCAAGCTCTAAGCCCGTTACGACGTTCGGGTAGCGTCCGTAGCCGTATTCGCCTATCTTCCTTGCGTCGAATGTTTCGAAGCCCGTTGCCACGATTATTGCGCCCACCTTCAGCTCCAGCTCTTCCGGCTGCTGGTCGAAGTCTATGGCTCCTGCTGCGCAGACGTTCTGGCAGAGCCTGCACCTTATGCAATGGTCTCTGTCTATCGTGTATTTGAGTGGGACTGCCTGTGGGAAGGGCACGTATATCGCCTTCCTTATTCCCAACCCCATGTTGAACTCGCTTGGAACCTCCACTGGGCAGTGCATGGCGCAGATTCCGCAGCCGGTGCATACGTCCTCCTTCACGTATCTCGGCTTCTTCAGAACCTTCACTAGGAAGCCGTTCTCCTCACGCTTCACGTCCTTCACTTCGGAGTAGGTGAGCAACCTGACGTTCGGGTGCCTGGCCACGTCTACCATCTTCGGCGTGAGGATGCACTGGGAGCAGTCGAGGGTCGGGAAGGTCTTGTCCAGCATCGCCATGTGCCCGCCGATGCTTGGTTTGCGCTCCACGAGGTAGACTGTGAAACCCTGACTCGCAACGTCCAGCGCAGCCTGTATCCCAGCTATACCTCCACCAATGACCAAGATTGCTGGCTGCTCCTCGCCCATGAGGCATTAACCCTCCTTCTTCAAGGGGTTTGGCCCAAGCTTCTTGACCGTCTCAACCATCTCACGAACAACCCTCGCAAACTTGTCGCCCTCAGACGCAGAAATCCACTCGAGGCGTAAGCGTTCAGGCTCTATGCCTATGTGCTTCAGGCTCTCCTTCAGGAACCTAATGCGGTCCTCGGCTTTCAGATTCCCATCAATATAATGGCAGTCTCCGGGGTGGCATCCAGTAACTAGCACGCCGTCGGCGCCGTATTCAAAGGCCTTAAGCACGTAGAGTGGGTCTACCCGTCCGCTGCACATCACACGGATTATCCTTATGTTCGGCGGGTACTGAATCCTGCTTACGCCCGCTAGGTCTGCGCCGGCGTAGCTGCACCAGTTGCAGGCGAAGACTAGGATTTTTGGCTCGAACTCCTCACCCATCCTGCTTTCACCCCTTGAATGCTGCTTCAACCTGAGCTAGTATCTGGCTGTCTGTAAAGTTCTTCATCGTGATTGCCCTCTGGGGGCAGGAGGCTGCACACACTCCGCAGCCCTTACACAAGACCTTAATCACCTCCGCCTTCCCATCCTCACCTATTCTGGACGCCTTAAAGGGGCAAAGGTCCACACATAATGCACAACCTATACACCTATCCTTATTAACTTCTGCCACTATACCCTCCGCCACTACCCTCCTGTTCGCCATGGGTATTGAGGCCCTGGAGGCAGCCGCATAGGCCTGAGCTATGGAGTCCGGCACGTCCTTCGGGCTGTGGGCTGTTCCGCACACGTATATGCCGTCTGTGGCGAAGTCGACGGGCCTAAGCTTGACGTGAGCCTCTAGGAAGAAGCCGTTCCTGTCTAGGGGAACCTTCAGGAGCTTTGAGAGTTCTTCGTTCGTTTCAGGTGGGATAAGCGGCGTGGACAGCACCACTAGGTCTGCTGGTAGTGTGAGTTCCCTGCCGAGCACGGCGTGGTAGACCTTAACCTTTAGGCCTCCATCCCCTCGGCTGACCTCTGGGGGTTTCTCCAGCGTGTAGCTGATGAAGCGGACGCCCAGCTCTTGGGCTCTGCGGTAATACTCCTCATACTCCTTCCCATACGCCTGCAGGTCCCTATAAAGTATGTAGACTTGGGTCTGCGGGGAGGCCTGCTTAATCAGTATAGCATTCTTTATGGCTGTTGCGCAGCAGATGCGTGAGCAGTAGGGCCTCTCAGGGATTCTCGAGCCGACACACTGAATCATCACGACTGCCTTTGGCGTGCCCAGCCTGCCTTCCTTAAGCCTTTCCTCGAGTTCTATCTGCGTGATTACGCCTTCGAGTTCGCCGTAGCCATAAAGCCCCGTCGGCTTTAGGGGCTCGGCTCCCGTAGCGACGATTATCGTTCCAACCTCGAGTTTGCGTTCCTCCCCGTCTTTTCTGACCAGAACCTCGAAGTTTCCGATGAAACCGCTGACATCAACTATCTTTGTGGATGTGAAAACCTCTATGTTGCTGTTCTGGTAGACTGCGTTGGAGAGCTGTTGTAAGAGTTCGTCGGCCTTCCTGTCAGTGGGGTAAAGCCTGTTCAGCTTACGCAGCATCCCGCCTACCTCTGGCTCCTTCTCCACGAGGTAGACGTGGAAGCCCTGATTTGCGAGGGATAAGGCGGCTGTCATGCCTGCGGGCCCGGCCCCGATGACGAGGGCTTCTGGCCTGACCTCTATTTCGATGTCGTCTAGGGGTTCGAGGAGCCTGGCCTTAGCCACAGCCATGCGCACGATGTCCTTCGCTTTTTCTGTCGCCCTGTCCGGGTCGTCCATGTGAACCCACGAGCAGTGTTCACGGATGTTAGCCATCTCGAAGAGATACTTGTTCAGCCCGGCCTCCTCGCAGGTTTTTCGGAAGAGAGGCTCGTGGGTTCTCGGCGTGCAGGAGGCAACAACAACCCTGTTGAGCCTGTGCTCCTTAATGGCCTTCTTTATTGCGTCTAGGCCTGCGGCTGAGCAGGTGTAGAGGTTGTCCGCTGCGTAGACGACGCCCGGCAGGGTTTTTGCGTATTCGACGACCTCTGGGACCCTGACGACCCCGCCTATGTTTATGCCGCAGTGGCAGATGAAGACGCCTATCCTGAGTTCCTCCTCAGTCATCCAGCCACCACCTTCTTGGCTATTATCTCTGCGGCCCTAGCCGCCGCCCCGCTTGCCTGAGCCACAGACTCGGGTATGTCCTTGGGGCCTTGGCAGTAGCCGCAGATGAAGATTCCAGGCCTAGTTGAGTCTACCGGGGCGTAAAGTGGGTGGAGAGGCTTGAAGAACCCGTATTCATCAACCTCTATACCGAGAATCTCGGCGAGCTTCTTATTCTCGGGGGTTGGAACCAGAGCCGCACACAAAACAACTAGGTCTAGGCGGACCTCCTTAACCTTCTTATCATTTATGTCCTCGTAGCGGATGATGAGGTCCTTTGTCTCCGGGTCTTCTATCACCTTCGAGGGCTTAGCCCTTATGTAGTGAACCCCCCTCTCCTTAGCTCTATTAACAAATTCTTGGAAGCCCTTACCAAAGGCCCTTAGGTCTATGTAGAAGATGTAGATTTCCGCCTCCGGGTCGTGCTCCATAATTATCATGGCCTCTTTCGTGGCGTACATGCAGCACACGCTGCTGCAGTAGGGGTATCCGTTTTCCTTTAGGCTTCTTGATGCGACGCACTGGATGAAGCCTATGCGTTTTGGGTGTTTTCCGTCTGACGGCCTCTTCAGTTCGCCCCCGGTTGGGCCTGAGGCGGAGAGTAGGCGTTCAAGTTCGAGGGATGCGATCACGTTCTTGTATCTGCCATACCCGTATTCGCTTTCTATGCTTGGGTCAGCCTGAACTAGGCCTGTTGCCACGATTATTGCGCCCACCTTCAGCTCTATCTCCTGCGGTTTCTGCTCGAAGTCTATTGCTCCTGCTGGACAGAACTTCTCGCAAACCCTGCACACGCCCTTCTGGAAGTAGAGGCAGTTTTCCTCGTCTATCACGCTCACTCTGGGGACAGCCTGCGGGAAGGGCATGTAAATTGCCTTACGCATTCCAAGCCCCATTTCAAATTCGCTCGGAACCTTCTTTGGACACTTTTCCGTGCAGATTCCACAACCAGTGCACAGGTCCTCCCTAACATATCTAGGCTTCTTAAGGATACGAACTGTGAAGTTTCCAGCCTCACCCTCAACACTAAGAACCTCAGACCAAGTGAGTAGCTCGATGTTGGGGTGCCTAGCGCACTCGTTCATTTTTGGTGCTAAGATGCAAATACTGCAGTCCATCGTCGGGAAGGTCTTATCAAGTTGCGCCATTCTCCCGCCTATGCTCGGGCTCTTCTCTACGAGGTAGACTTTTATCCCCCTGTCAGCTAAGTCCAGAGCAGCCTGAATCCCCGCTATTCCACCCCCTATAACCAGAGCCGAGCCGACGCTCAAGCTTCCATTCCCTCCACAACCTTTTCAAGGGTTACATCGGTCATTTTTTCTCACCTCTTTGGATGAGCTTATCAAAATCGACGGATTTGAGCAGTCTGCGGACTGGCTCGGCGTCCACCCTAGGAAGCGGGGGAAGCCCATAACGCTCCCTCATCTTAACCCTAGACTCGGGAATCCTAAAAGCAAGGCCGGTCTCAAGGATAGCCGAGCCCTCCCCTCTATAGACTGTGGGAATTATGCCTCGCAAGGCGGCCAAGTTCCTGAGGGTAATCATAAACTCCGTGGGTTCTACATCCCTCGGGCAAACATCTAGGCAGGTGAAGCAGGTAATGCACATCCAGATGAGTTTTGATTTTAGTAGTTCTTCGGTCATTCCGAGCTGTGCCATTATAAGGATGTCCCTGGGCCTAAATTCTGTATGGAGCGCTGCTGGGCAGCCGCTTGTGCATTTTCCGCATTGGTAGCAGTGTTCTGGGCGGCTTTTGCTCAGAAGTTTTGTTAGCTTGTCTACGGCCCGGGTTCCCGTCTCCATCGGCCTCTCCTCCCAAATCAGATTTGCAGATTTCAATAAAAAATTATAGTCCTATATGCGGAGTTTGCGGCGTCCAGTGAAGAGCGCTGGAGTTTAAACCCCGCCTGTTTGCGGGCCCATTTATTGCGAAGCCAGCTTCGAGGCGATTCTCCCAGCCACCGCATAGGCCTGAGCCACAGCCTCCTGAACCGTTGCTGGCCCGGAAGCTGTCCCGCAGACGTAGACGCCGTCCACCGGCGTGTCTACAGGCATTAGCTTCGTGTCGGTCACCCGCATAAATCCGTCAGGGGCCAGCTGCACCCCTAATAGGCTTGCTAGTCCTGCTGCGGCTTCTGTGGGTGTTAGGGGTGTGGACAGGACGACCAAGTCTGGTGAGAGGGTGATTTCCCTGCCGAGAAGGCTGTCCTCCACACGGAGCACCTTTCTCCCCTCAACGTATAGGAGTCTAGGCGGGTTCGCCTCTGCGAAGCGGATGAACCTCACACCCAAGCTCTGCGCAAGCCTGTAGTGGGCTTCCCCATCGACCCCATAGGCCTGAATATCCTCATACAGCACGTATACCTCCGTGCTTGGGCTTTTTTGCTTGAGTTGTATGGCGTTCTTTAACGCAGTTATGCAGCATATTTTACCGCAGTAGGGCCTTTCCGGGGTTCTCGCCCCGACGCACTGAATCATGACCACAGTCCTCGGCGTGCCCAGCCTGTCTTCCTTAAGCCTCTCCTCAAGTTCTATCTGTGTTATCACGCCTTCTAGTTCGCCGTAGCCGCACTCGCCTAGGGGCTGGTAGGGCTGGGCGCCGATAGCAACTACGATTGCGTCTACCTCTAATGTCTCCTCACCAGTCTTAGCGGATATTTCCACCAGAAATCCCCGCGAAGTCCTCTCAGCCTTCTTTACAGTGGCTGACGTGTATAGGCGGATTTTTCCCTCGCTTTTCACCTGCTCAGCCAGCCAGTTCAGGAGTTGTTCAGCCTTCTCTCCTGTTGGATACAGCCTATCCAGCCTGCGTAAAAGGCCGCCGATTTCCCCCTCCTTCTCCACTAGGTAGACGTTGAATGCCTGCCTTGCCAGAGCCAGAGCCGCCGTCATGCCGGCAACCCCAGCCCCGACGACGAGTATGCTCCTCCCATCTCCGATGTTTAGGGCTAGGGCTTCTGATGCACGGGCCACAGCCGCATAGGCTTGGATAACTGCCTCGCCTATGTCCGCTGGGCCGAGACAGCCCCCTGCTGCGTAGACGCCTGGCCTAGAAGTGTCTACTGGCGAGGCTAGCGGGTTCGGCGGCCTGACGAATCCGTGCTCGTCTACGTCCACGCCCAGAACGTCTCCTAGGCTCGGCCAGCACGCAGTAGAGGCCACGTTCAGTACGGCTAAGTCCGCCTTAAGCTCAACCATCTCTCTTGTCTCCGTGTCCTCATACCACAGGGTTAGTTCGCCTGTCTCCGGGTCCTCCAGTATTTCAGAAGGCCTAGCCCTGACGAAGCGGACCCCGCAGGCCTTAGCCTCGTCAGCCAGCTCCTGCCAGCCCCTACCATAAGCCCTCAAGTCCGTGTATAGGACGTAGACTTCGGCGTCTGGCAGGCTTTTCTTCAGCTCGTAGGCCTGCTTCACGGCGGTCATGCAGCAAACCTTGCTGCAGTAGGGCTTTTCCGAGGACCTGAGGCTCCTAGAGCCGACGCACTGGACGAAAACGACACACTTGGGGCTTTCGCCGTCAGACGGCCTAACAACACGCCCATCCGAGGAGAGCATCCTTTCAAGCTCTAAGGCGGTGATGACATTCTTGTTTCTCCCATAACCATACTCCTTGACTATGCCGGCGTCTATTGGACGAAGCCCGGTGGCTACTATGATGGCAGATGCCTTCAGCGTTTTTTCCGTCTGCCCTCCGGACTGTGAAGCTTCGCTCACATGCAACGTGAAATCGCCCAAACTTCCCTCAACGCTCCTGACTTCTGCTTCTGTCAGTATTGTAATGTTCGGGTGGTTTCTACACGCCTCAATTAGTGGGTTTATTAGCTCCTTGGCGTCCCTCAGCGTGGGGAAGACCCTGCTTAGCTGGGGTGTGAGTCCGCCGAGTTTGGGCTGCTTCTCGATGAGGTAGACTTTCACGCCGAGCTTGGCTAGGGCTAGCGAGGCGCAGAGGCCCGCAACCCCAGCACCAATAACAGCTACAGAACCGCCAACCATCGCCCCTAACACATCCTGCTCAGCACCTTATCTACGGGGCTGAGGTTAAGCTCCAGCCCCAACTTCTCTTTGGGGACACCCATAGCCAGCCCCAACAGCTGCGTATAATAGAAAACTGGAACCTCTATGCTCTGGTCTGAGAGCACAGTCTTAGCGGCGTCCTGCTTTGCGTCCAGCATCCGCATGCAGAAGGGGCAGACGACGACCAAGCCGTCTACGCCCCTACGCTGGACAGCCCTAAGCTTCATCCCAGCCATCGTGAGGGCGGCGTCGCTGTAGTTCATCGCCAGCTCCGCACCGCAGCAGTCCAGCCTCTCGGGGTAGTCCACAGCCTCGGCGCCGAGGGCCTCGACGAGCCTCTCAAGCTTTGCTGGGTTCTCTGGGTCGTCTGGCCTCCCAACCTCGCTTGGTCTTAGGAGGTGGCAGCCGTAGTGGCAGGCGAACCGCAAACCAGCTAGGGGCCTAGAAACAGCGGACTTGATGGTGCCAACCCCAACGATGTCGTGGAGAACCTCCAGAAGGTGGTAGACTCTAACGTCTGGAGTGTATTTTAGGCCCTCAACCTCTAGGGCTGAGCATACCCTCTCCCGGAGCTCACCGTCATCGGAGAGAAGCCTCTGGGCTTCGCAGAGGGAAAGGTGGCACCCATTGCACAGGGTCAAAACGTCTACGCCCTGCCCTCCAGCTAGGGCCAGATTCCTAGCCGCTAGGTAAAGCCATAAAGGCGTGCTAACATTCCTCAATGGGTGGCCACAGCAGCTCGCCCCCTCCAGAGGAACAAGCTCCACGCCAAGCCTTGGGAGAACTTCACGGACGGACAGCTCGTAGGCGTATTGCTCGGTCTGAACGGTGCATCCAAGATACAGGGCGAACCTAAGTTTGGCCTTCATTCCATCACCTTCTCCATCGCCCTAGAAAACTTGGCCATGTCCCTAGGCGATGTGGCGCTCGGCAGGCCCAGCTTCTCCCTGTCTACCAGCTCCATCTGTCTCGTGGCCACCTCCTGAGGAGCCTGTATCATGCCCTGCTCCAGCACGGAAAACATCAGTGTTGAGTAGCCTTCTGGGAAGGGCAGCCCCCGCTCAACGGCGATGTTCCTCAGCTCTAAGATTATGTCGCAGGGAGCTACGCCGCTGGGGCAGCGCTCCTTGCACTTGAGGCAGAGGGCGCACATCCAAATGACCCCGGAGCGGAGCAGCTCCTCGACTAGGCCCCTCTGCACCATCCCAACGATAACCCTCGGATTAAACTCCAGAAGCCTTCCAGAAGGGCAGCCGCTGGCGCACTTGCCGCAGTGGATGCAAAGCTCGGGATGGAACTTCCTCAGCCTCTCCCAGACCTCCGAGGCCCCTCACCACATGGAGAGAAAGCAACATAAATTTTTGAACTTTAGCAGAAAAAGCGAAGTTGGTAGACGCCTCTCCCGCTTATAAACGCTCCTCAGGCCGTGAAGGAGCGAGCTAGGGAACCAGCTTCGTCCCGCATTTAATGCAGAACTTAGCCGTAGGCCTGTTCTTCGCCCCGCACACCGGGCAGATAACCACACGCTCGCTCGTGGGTGGGGGCGGCGGAGAGGGTATCTGCTTTGCTGGAGTTGGAACAGACGGCGGGGCAGGTCCGGGAAAGGCTGGAGTTACTGGCGTAATTGGGGTGCGTGCCTCTGTTGGGGGCTTGAGGAGTATCACATCCCCGATGGCGGCAATCCTATCCATGTAGAAGAACTCCTCCTTCGTGCCCTCAGGCGTCTCCGACTGCACAGTGATGACAGCCTTTCCATCGTAAGAGACACCTAAATCAGTTACCTTCCCGACAATTTTCGCCTTATGGTCTATAACCAGTTTTCCGAGAAGTTCCTCGTCCTTAATGATTCTGGATGTCATTTTCTGCTCTTTATAAAGTTGGGTAGAGTTGTGGATAAAGTTTTTGGGTTTGTGGCGTGCCTGCTGTTCGTCTACCTCTAATAGGTTAGTGGCCGTCCGCAGCGTTTGCAGTATTTGGCTCCGGCTGGGTTTGGCTCCCCGCAGTAGGTGCATATGACCTGCTGCGTCGGGGGCTGGGTCGGAGGCTGAGCTACGGGTTGAGCTGGGGGCTGCGGCGGGGGCTGTGTTGGTGGCTGTGGGTAGGGCGTGGGTTGAACCTGCGGTTGCTGTGGGGGTTGTGGCTGATAGGGTGGCTGATAGGGCTGTTGATAGGCTGGCTGGTAGGCCGGCTGATACTGAGGCTGTGGATACTGAGCTGGAGCCACCGTCTGCCACAGCGTGTTCAGCAGCTCATTTTCGAACTGTTCGTGGTAGGTGAAGTGGTTGTTCGGGTCTTTAATGAGCACGTAAAGCCAGTATATGGCGAAGATTCCGCCAGTGAGTATGCTCAGTATGAGGTAGAGTATGAAGCTTCTCTTAGGTATCGGCTCGACTCTGCGGACTGTTATTAGGTTTAGTCCGCAGTAGCTGAGCGCCCCATTTATGCCTTGGAGTATCTCATCCTCTCTCCTTTCATGCCTGTAGAAGTCCCTCATGAGGAAGTAATAGACGTATAAGCTTACTAGAGGGACGATTATGCACAGAATCGACCAGACGGCTGGGCTTTTCCTATCCTCTTCAACCCTCATGTTTGAGAGTGCCTGCTCCGCATAGGCGAGGTAGTAGGTTACATCTACGCCCCTGCTCGAGGATATGGAGTGTAGCGCCGCTAAAACGTCCTGCATGAACTCCTGCTCCCTAACGAAGTGCCTCGTTCTCCGCTCAATCAGCCTGTAGAGTAGGTAGACGGATATGACGAGGCTCGCTATT
>QMYG01000014.1 GCA_003662535.1 Candidatus Bathyarchaeota archaeon | reverse complement strand
TACTACACCCCAGACCTAGACTACTGGTTCGGCGGCGAAGGCGAAGAGGAGCTGAGGGACTTCATCGGCATCTACGTCCTGGCGCACTACAGAAACAGGCCGGACGACTTAGCGATATTGGCTGACGCACCCCACCACACCGCAAGAGCCCTAAAACTGCCGAATGGAAAGGTTGTCGCAGCTCTACAGCTCTCCGTTGAGGGGGGCCTAGCGAAGAGGCTCATAGATGCCTCCATCTATGAAGGCTGCAGAATACACGGACACCTGATACCGAACGTCCTGCTCCGCCACTACTACCTGAAGCGCATAGGTAGACTGCGTGGCTTCAGAATCGTAAGAATAGCGGTTCACCCGGAACTCATGGATAGGGGCCTAGGCTCCAAAGCGCTCAAGCACGTATGCGAGGAGGCCGAGGCCCTTAAGCTGGACTGGGTTGGCTCCAGCTTCGGGGCATCGGAGCAGCTTCTACATTTCTGGATTAAAAACGGCTTCACACCCGTCCACATAAGCCCAGAAAGGAACCCCGTGTCCGGCGAATACAGCGTCATCGTCGTGAAGCCTCTGTCTAGTAAGGCTAAGAGCCTCGTAGACCGTCTGAATGCACTGTTTAAGGTGAAGCTGGCAGAGACCCTCTCGGATGTCTACTACTACCTAGAGCCTGAAATCGCCTACCTGCTCCTCAGCCCGGGAAACGGGGTTTCACCGCTTAAGCTGGGCCGCATAGAACGCATGAGGCTCAAGCTCTACGTGGATGGACGTATGGTCTACGAAGCGTCAGCCGACGCCCTAAGGCTCCTAGCAAAGAAATACTTCCTCGAGGCAGGCTACAGGACCGTCGAGCTCACGAAGGAGGACGGCTGCCTACTGGTGGCTAAGTGCCTTCAAGGCAAGAGCTGGAGCGAGGTGGCTAAGTTGTTGGGCCGCGGCGTCGCACGCCGTCTACGTGAAGTAATTACGCTCATTTACGAGAACTGGCTGATGGAGCGGTAATCTTATATGATTGGAAAGCCTGCAATTTTACGGGGCCCGATGATGCCTCAGAGGCAGAAGACGCTGAATTTCAGCAAAGAATATAAAAACGCAATTCTTTCCGGAAGAAAAACCTGCACAATACGACTAAAAACAAAGCTGAAGGCCGGGGACAAAGCACTAATCATCGCAGGCGGGGAACGCCTCGGAATCGCAAAAATAACCTCAGTTAGACGAAAAAAGCTCTCAGAACTCGACATGGAAGATGTCAAACACGAGGGATTCCGCAGCCTCAAAGAGCTTCGAAGGGCACTAAGAAAGCACTACGGAGAGCTAGACTCAGCAACTCCTGTGAGCGTAATAAGGTTTCACCTGATTTCTAGGGAGAATCCGAAGAATAGAAATTGAGCAGGGAGTGGTGAAATTTTTTAAAGGTTGTTTCGTGCTTCATGGTGTGCTGGAGAAGGACGGCGCATGAAGGCTATCGAGATTAAGGGCCTCTCGTTTCGCTATGTTGAGAGCGAGGTTTTCGCTTTAAAAAATGTAGATTTGGTGGTTAATGAGGGTGAAAAGCTCCTGATTCTTGGGCCGAGCGGGTGTGGGAAGACGACCCTCCTTAGATGCATAAATGGGCTGATTCCACACAGGTATCGGGGAGAGCTGCTAGGAACCGTCAAGGTGTTCGGGGAGAATGTCGCAGAGACTCCAATACACAAGATTTCGCTCAAGGTTGGCACAGTTCTTCAGGACCCAGAAAGCCAGTTTGTTGGCATCTCGGTCGAGGAGGACGTTGCCTTCGGGCTGGAGAACCTGCGCTTTTCCAGAGAGGAGATGCGTAGGCTGGTTGCGGAGAGCCTCAGCGTCGTCGGCCTCACGGGCATGGAGCAGCGTGCGCCACACGAGATGTCGGGTGGGCAAAAGCAGAAGGTCGCCCTAGCCGGGGTCTTGGCTATGAGGCCTAGCGTGATACTGTTCGACGAGCCTCTGGCGAACCTAGACCCAGCAAGTGCAGATGAGATTCTCGACTTCATGGACATGTTGAACAAGGAGTATGGGAAGACCATTGTCATTGTGGAGCATAGGTTTGAGCAGGTTCTGGAGAAGGGCGTGGATAAGATAGCTGTGATGAGCGATGGGAGGGTTGTCGCCTACGGGACTCCCGAGGACATTATGGAGCGTGCCGACCTGCTCGTGAAGACAGGGATTAGGCTCCCCCTCTATGCTGAGGTCGCTTATCAACTGAAGAAACGGGGCCTATGGGAGGGCCCACTACCCCTCAGCGTGGAGGAAACGGCGTCGAGGCTGAAAGGCTCAGTTAGGGCCCGAATTGAAGGGAAGCTCGGAGTTCCCCCTGAAAAGCCTGACAGAAAGCCGATTCTTGAGTTTAGGGATGTTCACTACGTCTACCCGACGGGTGTGAAGGCGATTAGGGGTGTGGACTTGAAGATTTATCCGGGCGAGGTTGTGGCGTTGATGGGCCCTAACGGGGCTGGCAAGTCTACGCTCTCTCTGCTTAGCATAGGCATCCTGAAGCCGACTAGGGGGAGGGTGTTGGTAGACGGTGTGGACACGAGGGATGCGACTGTAGCCCAGCTCGCCAGAACTGTTGGTATAATCTTTCAGAACCCGAACCACATGCTCTTTAAGAACAGCGTGGAAGAGGAGATAGCCTTTGGGCCGAAGAATCTGGGCTACAGCGAGGAGGAAATCGAGAGGTTTGTGGAGCAGGCGATGCAGATATGCGATTTGAAGAGGTATAGCGGTAGACACCCGCTCTCCCTAAGCATGGGGGAGAGGAAGCGTGTCTGCATTGCGGCGGCGCTATCCATGAACCCACGCCTCCTCTTCTTCGACGAACCCACAGTAGGCCAGGACCACAGACACTCGGAGGCCTTCATGAGCTATATAAAGAGGCTGAGGGAGAAGGGCTACACGATTGTGATAATCACGCACAACGTGAACCTCGCCATCGAATACTGCCAGAGAGCAATAATAATGGTAGACGGGAAAATAATAGCCGACGGACCGACACAGAAAGTCCTAGCAGATGAGCCGCTCCTCAAAAAGGCGAGGCTGAAACCAACAAGCATAACTAGGCTGATGAAGGCGCTAAACCTACCACCACTAGCCATAACAAGCCAAGACCTTCAAACACTACTCATAAAAAGTTAAATAGACGCCCAAACAACCCACTAACGGAGGACCTGAGAGAAATGGGGAAAAACGGCTTTAGACTGTCTACGCTAGACGTGGTCCTCATGGGGCTTGGCGCCGCCATGTACGCCGTCTTCGCAGCCGTAACCTACTTCATCCCGATAGCAGGTATGAGCCTGAGGCCAGCCATCGCCATAGTAACCTTCTTCGGGGCAGCCTTCGGGCCTCACGTAGGCTTCGTCGCCGGCGCCATCGGCAACCTCCTCTGCGACTTCACTTGGGGTGAGTTCTGGTGGGAGTGGGACGTCGGCGTCGGCATAATAGGCCTGATTTCTGGACTTTGGTGGCTGAAGAACAAGGGCAACTACGAGAAAGGCATAGACTACGCTATGGCAGCGATTCTATCCGTCATCGGAAGCTTCGTTGGCTGCTTCTTCGCAGGCTTCGTGGACGTGGCGATGGGAGTCCCCTTCGAGGTCGCAATCTACGCTTGGGCCTTCCCGGGAGCTGCTTCAGACGCAATCTTCGGCCTGATACTGACGCCGGCGCTCCTAAAGGCCTATCAGGCCTTTAAGCTCAGGTAAGGGGCTGAGAGCTTGCTAGTCTCCTTCAAATACATACACGGGGACTCACTCATACACAGGTTAGATGTAAGAACCAAACTTTTCATGGTCTTCGCCTACCTAGTTATGGCCCTCTCACTCCTAGACATGCGTGTCCTCGCTATACTCTTCGTCTCCTCAGCCATGCTCTGGCCCTTGGCGAAGACCCCGATGAAAGAGGTAGGAAAACTCCTAATCCCCATGCTCATATTCATCGCCTTCTTCTCCTTCGCAACCAACGCCTTCTACCCGGGAATAGCTGGAAAACCCTACCACATCGTCTATCAGTGGGGCTGGATAAAAATCAGCCTAGAAGCCCTAATCTACAGCGCTACTGTAGCCCTCAGATACTTAGCGATATTCCCAGCGGCTACGGTCTTCATCATGACGACGCACCCAACGAAAATGAGTGTGGCTCTAGCTAAGCTGAAAATCCCGTATAAGTTAGCCTATGTGATGAACATCGCCCTAAGATACTTGCCGACGCTAGCCCTCGACTACGAAATCATAAAGAATGCGCAGAGGGCGAGGGGCTTCGAGATGGACAGGCCCCAAGGAGGCCTAGTAGGTAGACTTAAGGCAGCCCTACCAGTCATGATTCCGATGGTCATGGACAGCATAAACAGGGCAGAACTCATAGCAGACGCAATGGACCTGAGATGCTTCGGAGTCTACAAAGACAGAACGTGGTACCACGACCTAAAATTCACAAAAACGGACTACATAGTCTGCACCATACTCCTAATAGGCGTAATAACGTGCATACTGCTCAGGCTATTCGTCCTTAAGAGGCTTTGGGTCCCCGTGTAGTTTAGAGAGGGAGGCTGGTTTGAATGGCTGTTGAGGAGTTGAAGACTTTTCTGCTTCAGATTGGCGCCGTCTTAGTCGTCTTCGGCATCTATTTGCTGCTGGTGCCCGTCATTATAGGCGGTGGGAAGGCTGCTGAGGTCATTGGGCCGAACACTTGGTATTTGGAGTCTACCATACCCGGCTTGGTCGTTCTGGTGGCTGGCCTGCTGGCTCTGAAAAAGGGGAAGAAGTGAGAAAGGCGGCGCCGAGCTCTTCCCCTTCCAACATCCCATCCCTTTTCTTTACTCCTGTTAGAGTTCCTCGTAGAAGACTAGGTGGCAGTTCTTGCAGACGTGCACAACAACCCTTAACCCCCTAGTTTTCCCCACCTTAATCACAGGGTTCCCTAAAACCACGCCTTCTCCTCCGCATCTGGGGCAGATTCCCCTCTTCTCGCTCATCAAGCCTTCACCACACAGCCACTTACCATCGCATGATTATTACTTTTGAGAGTTGTAAGCTTTACCTAATCTTCAGCAATTTTTAATTTACCCATCACCCCTGATTTTTTTTGGGAGAACCTGCATGAACCTAGATTCTCCGGAGGAAATCGGAAGGGCTGACAACCGCTCGATGCTTCAAACATGCCTAAATTTTCCGAATCAGCTCGAAGACGCAGTAAAATTAACAGAAAATCTTGTTTTTCCCGAGGAAGTCAGACTTAAAGATAGGACTGTGCATTTTGAGAAGCCGAGCCGCATTGTTGTTGCGGGGATGGGTGGTTCGGCGATAAGTGGAGAGACCTTAAGGGGTTGGCTCATTGGGAGGACGGGAATCCCCGTAGAGGTTTGCATGGATTACCGTCTACCGAGCTATGTGGAGGGGGAGGGCTGCCTCGTCGTGGCTGTGAGTTATTCTGGAAACACGGAGGAAACGCTCTCCTCCTTCGTTGATGCCCTGAGGAGGGGATGCATGGTCGTTTCCGTCTCCTCTGGCGGCCTCCTCATGAACTTCTCCAAGAGGCTCGGCACACCCCACATAGAGGTTCCTAGGGGGCTTCTTCCGAGGCTCGCCTTCCCCTACCTGTTCATACCGCTCGTCAGAACCCTTCAAGCCCTAGAGGTAGACGTAGACGTATCAATTGAGGACGAACTCCAAGACGCCGTTAAGACCCTCAAAGACATAAAACAGACGCTTATTCCAGAGTCTCCGGTAGACAGTAATCCAAGCAAGCAGCTCGCACTGAAGCTCGACGGCTTTATTCCAGCCATCTACGGGTTTAGATGGATGAAGCCCGTAGCTGAGAGAATGAAGGGGCAGTTTAACGAAAATAGCAAAATCCCCTGTTTCTGCAACTACTTCCCATCGCTGAACCATAACGAGATGGCTGGATGGATAAATGCGGACTCCTCCAAGCTTTTTAAATTAATCATGCTGAGAGACCCGCAGGAGGAGCCGAAAGAAATCACAAACAGGATAGAGCTGACGAGGGAGCTTCTCGAGCAGCGGTTAGGGGGCGTAATAGAGCTGTGGAGCAGGGGGAGAACACGCCTAGCGAGGATTCTGTCGCTCATCTACATCGGGGATGTAGCCAGCATATACTTGGCCTTCCTCAGGGGGGTAGACCCCTACAGCCTGCCCTCCGTTGCGTGGGTGAAATCGCAGATGGCGAAACGCCTAGACACGCCAAAAAGGCTAGAAGAGGTGGTAGACGCCCTAGCAGACGAATAGCCATTGCTCCAGAACTTTCAGAAACCTTATTACCCAAACCCAAAAATTCTTAGTGGGTTTAAGAGAGTTGAGGGCCGTAATTGCGTATCACGAGAAGTTTAAGCAGTATGATTTGGGGCCCGGACACCCCTATCGTGGGGACAGGTTCGTAAATGCGATGAGGCTCTTCCGTGAGAAGGGCCTCTTCGAGAGGCCTGGAGTGATGCTCGTCGAGCCTAAGCCAGCGACAAAAGAGGACCTGCTCACCGTTCACGACGAGGACTACGTCAAGCTGATTTTCAGGCTTTCTGAGCGTGGAATCCCCTACGACTGGGAGACCCCCTGCTCTCCCAGCATACTTGAGGCCGCCTTGCTTATCATTGGTGGTTCGCTCACGGCCTGCGAACTCATACATGCGGGAGAGGCTGAGCGTGGGGTAGCCGTAGGCGGGGGCTTCCACCACGCAGGTAGAAACTACGGCGGGGGCTTCTGCCTCTTCAACGACGTAGCCATACTGGTCGAACGCCTACGCAGGCACGGAGCAAAGCGGGTCATGGTGATAGACCACGATGTGCACGCTGGAAACGGAACAAGCGACATATACTACAGAGACCCAAACGTCCTCTACGTCGGCTTCCACCAAGACCCAGCCACGCTATACCCGGGCGTGGGCTTCATACCGGAGATAGGGGACGGCGAGGGGGAAGGCTACAACGTGAACGTGCCCCTGCCACCCGGAACCGACGACGACTCCTACCTCTACGCCCTAAGCGAGGTCGTGCCTCCCCTCGCTGAGGAGTTTAAGCCCGACTTCATAGTCTCGAACGGCGGAAGCGACCCACACTTTGCGGATGCTCTGGGCAGTCTACAAATCACGGCCAGGGGCTTCCACAAGATTACACGCCTAATCGCACAAACAGCGGAGAGGGTTTGTCATGGACGCTACATACTCCTGCCGGGGAGCGGATACAACCCAGACGTTCTCCCCATAAGCTGGTATGCGCT
Source organism: Candidatus Bathyarchaeota archaeon (assembly GCA_003662535.1). Taxonomy (GTDB): domain Archaea; phylum Thermoproteota; class Bathyarchaeia; order EX4484-135; family B24-G1; genus B24-G1. The sequence continues at coordinate 3,157 of QMYG01000014.1, read as the reverse complement.
TATCGCTGGGGCCTTAGGTCTGAGCGACGTGGATATTAAGGATTCCCTCCCCCCGCCTCCAACTAGGCCGGACGTGAGGAAGCGTGTTAAAGCCGTTGTGGACGAGGTGAAGAGGACGCTGAAGCCCTACTGGAGGTGCTTCCAGTAAGCAGAGGGGAGGCATCCCGATAATGCATCATCTTTAATAGTGCAGAGGCGGATTTGCCTTTGGTGTCGGAATTGCCTTCTAACGTCTACTTCATAGACATGCGTGCCAAGCGTGTTGAGGACGCCATCAAACGTAGACTGGCCAAGCTCATAGACGAGTCAGGAGTCATGGACGTGGTTAGCCCGGGAGACCTAGTGGCTGTGAAAACGCACTTCGGGACGCCGGGAAACGACAGGCACCTCAGGCCACAGCACCTAAGAGTCGTCGTTGAGAAGGTGAAGGAGGCTGGGGGGATACCCTTCGTTACCGAGACCACTGGCTTGGGGCTGGCGAGCGCCCGTGGGAACGCTGTGAAGGCTTACTGGACGGCTGTGCATCACGGCTTCACCTCCGAGACTCTCGGGGCGCCGGTGATTATTGCGGATGGGCTGAAGGGGCTGAGCGGGGTTGTTGTGGAGGTAGACGGGGCTAGGCTTAAGCGTGTGGAGCTGGCGCAGGCAATTGCGGAGGCTGACGCCCTCATCTCGGTTGCGCACGCTAAGGGCCACCCGAGGTCGGGTTTTGGCGGGGCGCTCAAGAACATAAGCGTCGGATGCCTGACGAAGCGTGGGAAGGCTGAGATACACATGGCTAAAAAACCGTCGATAGACCCTGAAAAGTGCACAAACTGCGGAAAGTGCATAAAATTCTGCCCTGTAGGTGCAATAATAGTGGATGCACGGACGCAAAAGCCCAAGATTGTCGAGGAGAAGTGCATTAAGGGCTGTGGCTGCTGGGATGTCTGCCCAGCAGGCGCAATAACCCCCTGGCCGGAGCTCCACCACCCAACGAATGCCGAGCTGGGCGTCCGCATAGCCGACGCAGCCCTCGCAGTCATAAGGCACCTACGTGGGAAGGTCTCCTTCCTCAACCTAGCCTACGAGATAACGCCGCACTGCGACTGCTTCGAATACGGAGACGTGCCCATGGTCCCAGACATAGGAATACTCGCATCCAGAGACCCAGTCGCCATAGACAAAGCCTCCATAGACCTGATAAATCAGGCCAGAGGAATCCCGGGGACTGCGGCAGAGGAGGTAGACGCATTGGAGCCGGGCGTGGACAAGTTTTACGCTTTGAAGAACTGGAAGCCCTTCAGGCGGTTTTTGCCTCAGGGCGGCCCCCAGTGGAGGCCCATGCTCGAGGCGGCTGTCAGGCTCGGCATCGGGAGGATGGAGTATCGGCTTATAAGAGTTTAGCATCCCCTTTTTACCCCGTTGTTGGCCTGACGATTACGGCTGTTCCGTAGACGGAGAAGAGGGTGGCTGTTCCACCTATTATGTCGCTGGTTTCGAAGTCCGCCGAGATGACGGCGTTAGCTCCAAGCCTCCTTGCATTTTCCTTCATCCTGTTGAGGGCTTCCTCCCTCGCCTTAACGCACTCCTCCGTGTAGGCGGTTATCTCCCCTCCAAAAACACCCTCCACAGCGGCTATCAGCTTACCCCAAAACCCCTATCCTCACAGTCAAGCCGTAGACGAGCCCAAGAACTCTCACAACCTCATATCCGGGGACATAGGGCGTGGTAACGACGATTACGTCCCGTAGCATTCTTTCAGCCTCCCCGACAACGCCTAATATTAAAAGAGAGGGGGTGGTTTAGTCCTCAAAGGAGACCTCATATAGGAGTTTCAGCAGTATTTTGAAGCCTCTGTTCCAGATCGTGCAGAAGAACGCTATGAGTACGAACACCAACAGTAGCCCCCCGCCAGCGGTTACGAGCTTCAGTCCAGTCGGCAGGGCTAGAAACTGGGAGAGGCTTATGCCGACGAACTGCTGTATGACGAAGATTAGGGCACCGATAATCATTATTATGATTGATATGAGCATCCCAGCCACCAGCAGCTTTGCGACTATGACTTCACCCTTAGTTATTCCCCTCGATTCCAGCTCGCTACTCATTTGCGGCACCATGTTTTTTCATATGCAGGGGCACTAATATTATTTTAGTTTTTGAAGGATGTTTTATTGATTTTGGATGATGTGGTGAGGTTGGCTGTTCGGCGGTGGCTAGGCCTTGGTCGTGGTTGTGGAGGAGCCCTATCCAACTCCTAAGGCTTGCGCTCTCCTCTTGGCCGTCGTGTTCGCCTTAGAGGTTTCTTTAGGGGCTGTGGCTTCGCTCCTGCCCTTCATAGTCAGCGTATACCTGATGGAGTGGCTTCTAACCTTCCTCCCTCCCCTACTCCTTCTCCTGAAACATCGGGTAGACGTTAAAGAGGCTTTAGGCCTGCGTGTTGCAGGCTTCTACCCGCTTCTAGGGGTCGCCGCTGGAATCGGCGTAGAATTCATCAGCCTAGAAATATTTAGCTACATGGAGCAGCTTCTCGGGCCTTCGCCCACCGCAGAGTTCCTTGAATCAATCTTCCCCTCCACGTGGCAGGAGCTGCTCCTATGGATACTGGGCATAGGGGTTTCAGCCGGGATATGCGAAGAAGTGCTCTTCAGGGGCTTCGTCCACAAAGCCCTAGAAAGGTATTGGAGTCTACCTAAGGCCCTTCTAGCTTCGTCCCTCATATTTGCAGCCTTCCACGTAGACCCTTGGATATTCCCCGTAGCCTTTCTTGTCGGCCTCCTATCGGGCTATATGCTGTCGAGAACAGGCTCACTTTACGTTTCTATTGCAGTCCACTCGACGGCAAATATAACGAATTTGCTGATGAACTTCCTAGAAATAAATATAGAAGAGCCTTTATGGTGGCTCGTCTTAGCGGTTTCAGGCGTGGTTGTTCTGGCCTCAGTCTACGTTGCTGGCAGAGCCTCCTCCACCTACACTATTCACGGCTGAGGAGCCTGTCAAGCTCCTGCAAAGCCCTCAGGCGTTTCACGACGTTCGGGTGCGTCGAGAAGAGCTCCACGAACTCGTCGAAGAGCGTCAGCCTCCTAGATATTAGCCTCCTCACTAGGGCGTCGTCTCCGTAGCCCTTCCTCCAAACCTCTAGGGAGATTCTGTCCCTGCTGGCGCACTCAGGGTC
>QMYG01000013.1 GCA_003662535.1 Candidatus Bathyarchaeota archaeon | reverse complement strand
TCTTCTGCGAGCCGATGGCAGGCGTCTTTGAGTGGATTGGCGAGCAACTGGCAGATTACATGGGCGTGAAGTCAATTAGGTGCCGGGAAACGAGGTGCAGGGCAAGAGGGGACAAATTCTGCGAGTTCTCATTCTTCATTGAGAAGCTTTAATCCGCATTTCTCTTCACTCTATGGTTGCATGCCTTTTCCACAGCTCCATCTCCGTAGCCTGCAGTCTATACATGAGTTCGACGATGAGACTGTCTAGGAAGATCATGCAATTATTTTCGAACATTGTTCCAAGCGGGGTTAGGGGTTCCCGCTCGCCTGAAAGCTGCCTCGCTAGGTAGTTTTCCTGAACTGCAATCTTGGTTCTCCCCTTAACGACTACGACGTGGTCTGCCAGCTGCCCGAGGGGGCTGTCAGGCCTAGAGGTAACCGCTATGATGTAGGCGCCTATCTGCTTTGCTGTTTCGCTGGCTGTTAAGACCATCTTTGTGATTCCGGAGCCGGAGATGGCGATTAGCAGGTCTCCCTTATCCACTGCTGGGGTGACGGTTTCGCCTATGAAGTAGACGTTGAAGCCGAGGTTCATGAGTCTGAGCGTAAAGGCCCTGGCGACAAACCCGCTTCTCCCCATACCAATTATGAAAATTTTCCTATCTCTCGCCTCCAAAATTTTGTTTATCATCTTTTCCACTTGGTCTAGGTCTAGGGAGTCTATCGCCTTTCTTGCGCCCTCAAGTATCTCGTTTGCCGCCGCCCTGAGCCACTTGAGCCGCTCCCCCATTATCCTCATCTCCCGTTGTATACGGTCTTAAAGGCCCTTAATGATGTTTTTTGCGGTGAACCAGATAAAGCGTGATTGCAAGGCTTAACTAAAGGGGGTGGCTGGTAGACGCTAGAGTATTAGGGAGGTTAGGTTCGGGATTCTCGTGCTTACTCGTATGTATATGGCTAGTGCTAGCAGGATTAATAGGAAAACTGTTGCGATGTAGTCCGTTTTCCCCATCTCTAGCTGTGTTAGGCTTGTCCTCTTTTCCGTAGCGCCCCAAGCCCTCGACTCCATCGCCTCAGCCAGTTCTAGGCTCCTCCTTATGGTCGTCACTATCAGCGGAACTAGGATTGGTATGTAGTTTTTTATTCTTGTGAGGAAGTTTCCCCTTTCCAGTTCTAGGCCTCTTGAGCGTTGGGCGTTTACGATTGTTTGGGCGTCTCTGGCTATTGCTGGCATCAGCCTTATCGATGTGGTGAAGGCGAAGCAGAACCAGTAGGGGATTCCAGCCTGCTCCATCGCTAAGCTTAAGTCGTCTGGAGACGTTGTGAGCGAGAAGATGGAGAAGGATTCAACGAGGATGAGGAACCTAAGCGTCATGGCTAGGGACTCCTCTAGGTAGACGGGGTGAAGCCTGAACCCAGCATAGGCCCACCTAGTGAGCAGATTTGTGAAGAAGATGAGAAGCACTAGGGCCAAGCTGCCCTTCATCGTCCTAGCCCAGCTCCTCTGCACCCTAGCCACCCAGATGAGCGGGAGCTGCCCGACAAAAAGCACGAACAACGCCAAAAACTCGTTGAAAAGAATGGCTAGAACCAGCGTGACGAGCGTGTAGAGGAACTTCACCCTCGGGTCTAGCCTGTGTATGGGCGTGTCTATCCTCCTGAAGACGAAGCCCTCAAAGATGCTCAACGTCCACGCCACCTCTCCAAAATTATCCGCCTAGCCTCGTAGACGTTCAAAACATTCCTCGGCAGGCCCAGGTCCGCCAATTCTTGGAAGACCTGACTAATCTGGGGCTGAATCAGCGAGGCCTTCTTAACGAGTTCAGGGTTCGTCAGAACCTCCTCAGCGTCGCCGTCGGCAATCACCCTACCACCAGCCATCAACACGACCCTCGGAGCTGGGACGCAGTCAGCCACAAACTCGACATCATGCGTGACAATAATGACGGTTCTCCCCTGAGAGTTGAGCTGGAGTATGAACTGCCTAAGCTTCTCCTTCTGCCTGTAGTCCTGGCCTATGGTTGGTTCGTCTAGGATGAGGATTTGCGGGTCCCATGCGAGGACTGCGGCGAGGGCTACCCGCTTCTTTTCTCCCCCGCTGAGGGTGAAGGGGGACCTGTGCCTGTATTGTTTGAGGTTCATTAGGTTTAGGGCCCAGGTTATGCGTTTTTCTATTACTTCTTGGCTGAAGCCGAAGTTTTTTAGGGCGAAGGCTATCTCCTCCTCGACTGTGCTGCAGAAGAATTGGCTGTCTGGGTTCTGGAAGACTAGGCCTACTTTTCTTGAGAGTTGGGCGACGCTGACCTCCCTCGTGTCTACCCCGTCTACCAGCACCCTTCCCTTTGTCGGCTTGAGAAGCCCGTTTAGGTGCAGGACCAGCGTCGTTTTTCCAGCCCCGTTTTCACCCATTATCGCCACGAACTCCCCATCCTTTATCCGTAGGGAGACGCCCTTCAAGGCTTCTACACCGTTCGGATAGGTGTAGTAGACGTTTTCGACAACTATCATGGTGATAGCACCTCCCTGAGGAGCTTTGAGGCCTCCTTCGGGCTGATTGGCACGTCCCTAAGCCTTAGGCCCGTCTCCTCTAGGAGCTGGTAAAGCTTAACGACCTTAACGACCCCCACGCCTAGGGCCTCGGTTTCCCCCGAGAGGTAGACTTCCTTAGGCGTTCCGTCTAGGGCTATTCGGCCGTCGTTCATCACAATCACCCTGTCTGCGTAGACCGAGGCTAGGTCGAGCCTGTGCTCGACGAGGATTATCGTGATTCCGAGCTCCTTGTTGAGCCTGTTCACGGTTTCGAAGATGCGCTGGGCGCCCCTCGGGTCTAGGAAGGAGGTGGGCTCGTCCAACACCAAGACCTTCGGCTTCATGGCTAGCGTGGATGCGATTGCCACCCTCTGCTGCTGGCCTCCTGAAAGCTCGTAGGGCGCCCTGTAGCGTAGGGGCGTCGTCCCAGTCCTGTCTAGGGCCCAATCCACCCTGTTTCTGATTTCCTCTCTCGGCAGGCCTAGGTTTTCGGGGCCGAAGGCGATGTCCTTCTCGACTGTTAGGGAGAAGAGCTGGTTTTCCGGGTTTTGGAAGACTAGGCCCACGTGCTGGGCGAGCTCCCAAGTTTTGTGCTCCTTTACGTTCATCCCAGCGACGTAGAGTTCTCCTCTCAGTTCTCCCCCATAGAAATGCGGTATGAGCCCGTTTAGGCAGCGGCAGAGCGTTGTTTTTCCGCACCCGCTTGGCCCCGTGAGGATGACGAACTCGCCCTCCTCAACCACTAAGTCTACGTCTACTAGGGCGGGTTTCTTGCTTTCTGGATAGGTGTAGGTGAGGCCCCTCGCTTCAATAACCGCCATCCCGATTCCACGGCTCCAGCTCTATCAGTCAGACTAAGCAGGACGACACAATAAAGATTTGGGAAACGAGCTGGGAACGGTGGAAAGAGATAAGGCACGGACAAGCGGAAATAGAATGTTTAGCGGATATGCCGTCGCACTTCCAGAAAAGCGACTAAGCCTCCGATTTTCCACGCCTAAGCCCATCCTTAATCAGTTCTAGGGCTTTTTCTAGGCAGTCTTCTAGTTCTCCTTTCCCGTTTGCCCCCGCTGATGTTGGGTGTCCCCCGCCCATCCCGCCTATGTGTTCGCCTAGGGGCTTGGCTACGTCTACCCCGAGGTGTATTCCCGTCCTCTCGTGGAACTCCTCCGTGCATCTTAGGCTGACTTGGAGCTGTTCGTCCTTCTTGCCAGCAACAACCGCCACGTGGGCGCCCAAGCTGAGCAGCGCTCGGGCCGCCGAGGCCTGGTAGGCGCTTACATGCGACAGCGCAATTATCCACCCGCCTACCTGCTCAAGCCTCATACGCTGACACGCCTTCAGCCTCGCAATACGCTCAGAAAGCTCCATAGGCGTTGTGAGCAGGCGGAGGGCCCCCGAAACGTCTACGCCGAGCTGGACGAGGCCAGCCGCTATGCGGAAGGTTTCAGCCCTAGCGATGGAGAAGTGGCGTGTGTCGTAGGCCATCCCGAGGAAAAGCGCCAGCGCCTCCTTAGGGCTGGGCTTAAAGCCGGCCTCCTCGAAGAGCTCGTAGACTATCTCGCAGGTTGATGTGTAGTCCTCACGGACGATGCAGAGGCGGGCAATCCTCTCGGTTTCAGGATGCGGAGCATGATGGTCTACAATTATCAGAGGGACCTTAGACGCCTGCCTAGCAACCACAGGCCCCAAGTCCTCTAATTGCCGCAAATTATTTGTATCGACAAGGAACATCACGTCCGCAGCCTCAACGTCGGCGTAATCCACGAATTCAGCCTCTAAATGCTCCAGAAGCCTTTTTGAAAGCTTGCTGGGCCCCTGAGCCGCAACCAGCTCGACAGAGAGGCCGCCACGTAGACGCCTAAGCAAGCCAGCTAGGGCGTAGGCCGAGCAGACCGCATCCGGGTCTGCGTTATGGTGGCAGAGGAGTAGGGCTTTCTCCGCATCGGCTTCCTGAAGGAGGCCTACTATTTCCCTGACCGACAAGCATACCCCCTCAGAAGCTCCTCAATCCTCCTCAAGGCAGCCCTAGAGGCCTCCCTAGCAAGAGCCTCCTCATCCACACCCCTAGAGAGGGAGGAAAGAGAAACGGCAACCTCAACTGTTACAGTTATCGGGGCTTCACCCTCAATCTCTACCGTTATGTCTACGTCTGATATGAGGTTCTTTGGCACACGAGAGAGTAGGTATTTCCAAGCGGCTTTTTCAGCCTCCTCGCATAGGCGTTGAATCTGGGCTTCGTCCAGCTTTGGTAGGCCTAGCTCCTCCAGCTCCCTCACGCCCCTGAGATAGAGAGGAGGTTAGGTGGATGTGCCGAGGCTTTCCTTCAGCTTCTGCTGTAGGTTCTTCATCTCGCTCTTCAGCCGCTCCTCCTGCTTCCCCAAAACGCCTAGACGCATGTTTATGAGTTCTTTACGCTCGTTCAGCTCGTCTATGAGCTTAGACCTCTCGGAGCGAATTAGCAAGGCACCTATGGACTTGTAGACTGGAGCGTCGTCGGAGAGGGCCTCCAGCTCCTTGAGGGCTGACTCTATCTCCGTGAGCTCCAGCTCGAGCTGCTGCTTCTGGTAGACGACCTGCTGGAGGGTCTGCTGAACCTGTTGGAGCCTGAGAAGCCTCTGCTGAACCTGCGGCGGAAGCCTCTGAATCTCCTCACCCATAACGTGCACCTAAACATAGTGGCCCCGTGCAAATAATAAGGTTTAAGGCTTTTTTCCAGCTCTGGAGACAGCCTCACACGCATCCCTAACAGCGCCAATCCACCTCAAATACGAGTTTAACGCCGCCCTGAGAGAGGCGGTGTCACGGGCAGAGATACGCAGAACCAGCTCCTCACCGTCTACCTCGACAGATACACGAAACCTATCGCTTGGAGGCGCCGAGGCCTCGGGGGTGAGGGCTGCCAAAACCGAGTCTAGGAACTCCTTAGGTTTGAGGGTGATTCTTATTGTGGCTTCACGCTTCATGGATTCCATATCAGGTGCCTCACAGAAATGACGGGCCCAACCTCGTAAAGCTCCGGAGCATCTAGGAAGGTTATCCGTGCGAAGTGCTTGGGGTGGGAGGAGAAGAGCATGAGACGGCCGCTGACGCCCTCTATGCTCTGGATTAGGGGTGCCTTGAGAAACGAGGAAAGGGCCTCCGCAAGCCTAGCCACCTCGGGGCCTGCATCACCCATAACAGCCAAGGAAAGCCTTTTCGCCGGGCCAACCCTGGCCCCGCACTCCCTCTGGAGCTTTATTCCAGCCACGTAGATGAGGGGCGGGTGATGCCTCAAGCCACCCTCACCCACGAGGAGAAGCTCCACCTTCCCCGGGACGCCCTTCCACCTATCAATAAGTATAACCCTGTCCGCACCAAGCTCCAGAGCCTTCTCAGCAACCCCGAGCCTGCTCAGCTTCCCACGATTCACCCTAACAGCACCCGGTATAGACCTAGCCAAATCGTTGGCGAAGGATCTTATCCGCCTAGTGGGCCTCCTCGAGGTCGTAATCATTATCATTTCTGCTGCATGCTTGAATCTAGGCCTGGAGGGCTGCAGCAGCCCTTCTGGCCGTTCTTTTGGCCACTGCGCCTAGCTTTGTTTCTGGTATATAGGCTCCGCCTGCGAAGGTAAAGCCGCACTTCCTGCATTCCCAGACGCCGACGCTTACACGCCTAACCTTATTCGTTAGGCATCTTGGGCACTTGTGCGGCTTTTTCATCTCCGTAATTACGCGAATATACTTCTTCCTCACCCTAGCCCCGTATCTGGCTCCGAAGCCCCTCGTCGGCCCAACCTTCTTCATCCTTCCCATCCCTTAGCCCACCACCAGCTTCCTAATCTCCTCAGCCTTATCCACAACCACACTCAAAGCCTTATCTATTTCCTCTAAGGTCAGGAAGCCGCTCCCACCCTTCTGTATGGCGCAGATTTTCCCGCTGTCCTCCACAGTCATGGTTAGGCGCACGTCCATCAGCTGCTCCTCCTCTAGGCTCGGGTCCACCACAAGCTCGTCTCCGAGCTTGGCGAAGGTTATTGAGACGGGGTGGTTCTTAATCGGTAGTGGGTGTCGCTCGTCCTCCTTTATCACGACCTCGCCTCCCTTCACCTCGTATCCGAACATCTTAGTGTCGAGCAGGGCGGCTAGGGCGCACATGGCTGAGGCGTCTATGAGGTTCCCGTCGTGGTTCAGCACGTAAATGTCAACAAAAACCGTAAACACCTTCTCCCCGGGAATTATGCAGAGCTCCTTCAGGTCTATGGCCTCCGCAGACCTTATACCCCTGTCTACCACCCTAGCAAGCTCTATGGCGTTCTCGTCGGGCGGCCCAGGCTCGAAGGTCGGAGAAGCCAGCGGAACAAGCTCCGCGTTCACGGTTAGGATTCCTTGGTCTGGAGTGTCCTCGAAGGGCCTCTCAACCTCTATTTTAACGCCTACGGCGACCTCCGTTTCTCCGAGCTTCACCCTCGCCGAGCCTTCAGCTTTTTCGATTATGCCACGCTCAATCACTATGGGCCTGTATTCCATTAGGTCTCTGCCGTCTGAGCGTTTCCCCTCAGATATGAGCTGGACGAGCTTCTTCCTCTTAATATTCGCAATTAAAGTCCTCATTTCTCCAACTCCTCCCTAATCAGGGCATACTTCTCCTTTAACGCCTCCTTCTGCATCTCGTAAATCTGCCTGCAGCCCTCAACAGCCATGTTCAGGGCAGTCCTAAACTCCTTCGGGTCCAGCATGCCGTCCATCTGGAGTAGTGTTACTGCGTTTAGGCCGACCATCATGGCGATGGGCACGTCGGCCTCCCCATACTTGTCCTCCACGTCGTTCAGGTCTACCACCAGCTTGCCGTCTACCTTTCCAGCTGCGCAGGCTGCGACTAGGTCTCTCATCGGTATGCCTGCGTCTGCTAGGGCTAGTGAGGCGACGGATATGCTTGCGCACCTCGTGCCCCCGTCCGCCTGTAGGACCTCGATGAACAGGTCTATGGAGGTTCTCGGATACCTCTCTAGGAAGATGGCTGGCTCTAGGGCCTCCCTAATCACCTTGGAAAGCTCCATCTCCCTTCTGGACGGCGCAGGAGACTTCCTCCGGGACACGGAGAAGGGTGCCATGTGATACCTGCAACGCAGAACAGCCCTGTCGGGGAGGGCTAGGTGCCTCGGGTGGACCTCCCTCGGCCCGTAGACGGCTGCCAGAATTATCGTCTTGCCCTGCTGAACCCTAGCAGAGCCGTCTGCGTTTCCTAAAACCCCAACCTCAAACTTTATGGGTCTAAGCTCGTCAGGCTTCCTACCATCAGTCCTCAAACCCTTCTTATCAATAAGCTTCTCTGGACGCTTCTCCAAAAACATCACTTTTCAGCCTCCTTCCTGAGCATTTCTGCAATTCTATCCGTGAGACCGCTGACGTGCGACTCACGCTCAATCTTCTTTATTGCCCTAACACACAAAACCTCATTCTCAGGCCTCTTACCAATCACGAGGACGAGGCCGTTCATACCGACAGTTATCTGGCACTTCGTCCCCTGCTTCAACAGGTTTATCATGGAGCCCTTCTTCCCGATGACTCGTGGAACCTTAGCAGGGGTTATGCTGACGATTCGGCCCCGAGTTATCTTCCCAAGCCCGGGCTCCTTCACCGTGAGTAGAGGGTTTCTCGTCCTGTCGTAGGCGATTACCTTGGCGAGTATCAGGTCTCCAACGTCGAAGACCTTACTCAAGTCGTCCTTGAAGGGCTTAAAGCTCTTACCAAAAACGTCTGACGCCTTAAGCATAGCCAAGTAGGGGGCATTTATGTCTACCACCCAGCCCCCAAGACTTATATCAACAACCTTACCAATAACCAAGTCTCCAACCTTTGGAACATAAAAAGAATGCAGGGCGATAACGTAGACAGTGTTGTTTTTCACCTCCATGAGGCCCACGTGCGTTGCGTAGATTTTATCGTCTACCTTATACGTGTTCTCCCCAGCCGTGTAGTCCCCCTCGGCTAGAAGGTCTCCGGGAACCACTAAGTCTCTTCTCTCAAAATATAAGGTCAAAAACACCACCTACCCCAAAACCTTCACCTGTGCGTTTCCCTTCGTCGCCTCACCCAGCTTCTCGAGGAGTGTCCCGTAGCTTCCGGCGGGGACCTCCACCAGAGCCCTCCAAGAGCCGTCTGAGCCCCACTCCTCCTTCTTTATGTCTGCGAGCCCCTTCACGATGCCGTAGGCCTTGCCCACGTAGGACGCTGGAACATGAATCGCTAGGCTCATCGTCTCCATGCTTATCGGCAGAACAGACCTGAGCAGCTCTATGACCTCCTTCGCCTGCTCCTCAGCATCCCTAAACGGGTCTATAGAATAGTGTATCTGCTCCATCGCCTGCTCAACACGCAGCGGAGGATGCGGAAGCTTCGTCCTCGGGTCTACACAGTGCTTGGATATGTAGGCGATTATCTGTCTACGCTTCTCCTCAACAATCCTCCTACGCTGCTCCGCCGTGAGAAGCAGTTCTCCTTTCTTCAGGATAATCTCTGCGATTTTCTCAGGCTCAACAGTCCCAAAGGCCTTCATCAACGCCTCCTGAGAAGCCCTCAGACCCTTATTGGCGTCGGTGTAGACGGTGTCGGAGACCAGTATTTCTGAAATCGGTATTTCCTTCCCCATCCTGTAGGAGAGGGCCTCGTCGGGCTTCACCAAGATTTCAAAACGTTCTCCTGAACGGGTGTAACGTGCTATGGTGTACCGTTCAGCCATCGAACCCCCCTCAACGCATTATTATTTTATTGGCGCAGCGTGGCTAATAACCCTATTTTCCCAGGCCTTTAAGCCAATAATATTTGGGGATAGGGGGCTACTCTGGAGCTGAAGAGCTGGCGAACTCCCGTATATACTTCTCAACCTCCTCCATAGGCAAAATCCTATACTTCTTCGTGTCAGCAGGAATCACAGCAATCCTGAGCCTCGGCTTCTCCCCCCGCTGCTCAATAGCCTTAACCAAGCACTTCACAGCAAGCCTAATCGACTCCTCCAGCGTCAAGTCCTCACGGTACTCCTTCAGCAGAATCGACTCCACTACTTCCCTCCCCTTCCCAACAGCCACCGCCTTATAGCTCCTGTAGGTGCCGCTGGGGTCTGTCATGAAGAGGCGGCAGCCGACGTTGTCCACGCCGCCTATGACTAGGGAGACCCCGAAGGGCCTGACCCCTGCGTGCTGCGTGTATAGCTGCTTCAGGTCTCCAATCTTCTTGGCAACAACCTCAACATCTATGGGTTCGTCATAGAGAAGGCGATTGCTCTGGGCGGAAATCCTCGCCCTATCTATGAGAATCCTCGCATCTGAACCCAGACCAACAACCGCAGCGCCCATGTGCTCGTCTATCTGGTAGAGCTTCCAAGTGAACTCCGGGTCCTGCAGCTTCGACTCTATGAGTTCCTCAGCCCCCAGAACGACGCCCTCCTTACACCTTATCCCAACCACAGTGGCTCCACGATTCACGGTCTCGAGGGCGTACTCTACTTGGAATAGTCGGCCCTCAGGCGAGAAGACCGTAATTGCCCTATCATAGGCTCTAGGCATGGCAAAGGCCAAATTCGCCACCCGCCCTATTCATCAAACAAAATCCATCAGAGCCTAAAAATCTTTTCGTAAAACTTCCATCACGCCAGAGAGGAAGAAAGGTAGACGCAAATAGGCTTCCACCGAACCTACGGAAAAATGGTAGACGCATAGATTCCCTTAAATGCCTAAAGCTACACAAGGATTACAGATAGCCATGTCAGGCTACGAAGCAGTATGGAGAGCCCTCGAGAGCCTAATAAGAGAATTCAGGAAAAAAGGCATAGAAGTCCCACCCTTCGTCATGGACGACCTACGCTCAGCAAAAACCCTCATAGAAGTCCTAAAAATGGACACAACAGCAGAAAAAACAGCAGAAAGAGCCGAAACATACCTAAAAAACGTGGAAGCTTACCTACTCTCAATAGCAGAAGAAAAACTCGGACCAGAAGAAGCCACGAAGTGGGCCAGAAAAATAGACGAAGCGTGGAAAAGCCTACCGGGA
>QMYG01000012.1 GCA_003662535.1 Candidatus Bathyarchaeota archaeon | reverse complement strand
TGTTGCATTCTCATGTCCTGCTCGCGCTTCTTCTTCATCAGGCTGTCCTGGACTCTCTTCGGCACTTTTATCGTCTTCGGAAATTCTTTCTTCTCGGTCTTCTTATCAGCCATTCTCATCACCCCAATACGTAATACTCTAAATCGTCTATATACGCATAATATGGATCTTCTGAGTAAGACACACCTATACCAAATAAACCTGCTGATAATGGAGACGTGTCACTTGCGATGGCGTGTATTATCTGATTTGATGATTCATCATAAACCGAAAGCTCCAGATATGCCACTCCTCCACTATCCCGAACCCTCGCATCCATTTTCAACCACTGTTGTGGGTACACGCCTGATATACTACCACTGGTTAACGTCGATGAAGATCCGTTCACCCTCTTTACTATGTGATAACTGGTGTAATCGCCTGCTCCTCTCTTTAGATATACAAGGTAATCAGTGGGATTCGTCGGAAACTGGCTTATGCGAAACAGGAGAAAAGCTCGAGTCTGTAATGTTGTCGTGTTTGGATGCCAGTAATATAAGACCATCCTCTGATCCAACGCACTTGAAACTGTCGTGTTCTTACCAAGGACCGAGATACCCGCAGCAGTTGATCTAAACGACTTTGAACCTGAGTAGGCCTGCTCTGTTGTCAACGTCCACGACGTACTGTTCCACTCAAAATCACTCGCATAGCCTGCCATCTTCATGCCTCCATATCCCACTGATACGTAAGAGTCGAAGTGCCCCAATCCGTCAACTCCTCCATGTCCCAGGAGTAGACCATGACAGGGATGTTGGCACTTATTATCCTCATTCGCATCACCTCATATTCCCATGAGTGCTTTGTCATAGTTGTAGAGTGCCTGGATTTCCCAGGGTTGAAGGGTACGGTCTTTGTAAATGCGAACTACGCCGATAAGACCCTGGAAATACTGAACGTTAAGGTGATCTCTACCTATTTGAAGTGGTGCCCCAGCCGGTGGCTGGTTTATTGCATGTGACTGTGGTGTGGTCGCTCTCAGTTCGCCATCCATGTAGAGATATATCTTGACACCATCATAGACCGCCGCTATATTGTACCACTTATTGGTAGACGGGATCGTGCATTCAGCAGATTTCCACGATCCCCCATCGTCAGTAGTATCTACATAAAACCTTATTAGATCTCCCCTTATAAGCGTTCCCCATGTTCCAGCCTTTCTCTGTACTATTCTCTGTACCACTCCACTCGTCAATACTTCCGGGTAAATCCAGTGCTCCACACTTATACACTGAGTAGGATTGAGAGTGGGATCATCAGGAACGTCTACATAATCGTCACCATCAAGACTCAACACTTTATACTCACTCGGGAGTGTATACCAGCTCGCACCGTAAATTGTCCCGTGATTACCATTCCCACTCGTATCCGTCAGAGTGCTGCCAGACTCGTTCATCAACCACTCCGCAGCCAGTCCATTCCTTAGGACTGCACTCGGATTGCTGACCAGTCTGACACCTCTGAAGGTTGGCATTATTCCCTCACCTTCGCCTTCGTCTTTATCTTCTTGTTCTCAAGAATCTTCTTGAACCTGTCAATCGGTGTCTCCTCGCCTTCGGCAGGCACGGTCTCCGCGATGAAGTGCTCCTTGCCGTGCAACTCTATCTTCGTCACCCTCGTGATGTGCAGTGATGTCACCTCGGCATCAATACCTGCAATGTCCTTCAACAGCCTTTCCTCGTCGTCCTTGGGGACCTTCATTATGACCTCAACTACAACATACTCTTCTGGCATGTCAATCACCTCCTATGCGAGATTTGTGAAACTGTCGATAATCCAGTGCGAGAGCAACGATAAAAAAGCACCCAGCCAGAACGGAGAGCGGTAGCATTGTTGTCCTGGCCATCGGCGGATACAGATGGTCCGCATCAGGAAGTACCCCGAGTATCCCAAATATGCTGAAAACAAGAAGTGGGTGCATAAGCACCTTACTATGCACTCTGCGGGATACTCTATCTGCCACATCATCCACCTCCAGGCTTGATTGTCTTGCTCACCTTCCTGAGACTTACGAATGCCCACACTACGAAGACAAACCACAGCAACAGTGCGATTATGTCTCCCACCACCTCCGCAACCCCGTAGGTCATCGTCGTTATTACAACGTCGCCTCCTCCGAGCAGCGAGAGGATGACAATATAGACCATCATGGATGACATGGGGAGTGATATCATCAGTGCCGATATGATTGGAAACAGCATCAGACCTTCCTTCTTCGTCTCTATCCTGTAGCGTCGGACGTAATATAGGACAAGAATAACCTCCAGGAGGAGTGTTGCGAGGACTGCCACGTTTGCCATCTCCATCATACCACCTCAATATCTATCCTGCCATGCGGTTATCATGTCACAGTACAGGCTCTTCACTCCATTCTCAAGCGTCTTTACATACATATACAGTCCGAGCGGATTCGTCGGTATCTTCGAGGTCAGTTCGCCAACCTTGTTGCCATCAACATATCCATCTATCCTGACCTGGGAGTAGAACTCGAACATTATTGTGTGCGGAACCGAATCTATTGACACGCCTGTGTCCACATCCGTCGGCGATCCCGAGCCGTTGTCACACCGTAAATGCCACGTCGAATGGCCCTCGCCCGTGTTGTAGATAAAGTAGATGAAGTCATCATCAGCAGCACCTATGAAGCCCATTCTCACCTCCACATTCGTTATTGTCGGCACCTCCATTCTCGCTATCGCTGAAGGGTTGTACTGAGCGAGGAAGTCAAGATTGTCAAGATAGAGCGAATATGCAGCACCTGCGTTGTTGTTCGTGTTCAGGCTTATCCACCCACTCGGTCTCCCTGGGACCGTGGAGTAGTTGCCCGAGGACTCCCTCTCGGCCCACGAGTAGTTCGGGCCACCCTGCCAGAAGTCATCACAGAAGCATGCGGAAGCAGACTCCACTCTCGCATTAATGGCCCCATGCTTGAGGCAGTCAATACCTCCGTAGAGATACTGCTTCCTGTTCGTCCTCACCTCAATCACCCGCATCACGTCCTGTCCTGCCATATCTTGAAGTAGTCCACCCCCATGCTCTTCGCAGCATTCTCCAGCGTCTCTATGTAAACGTAAGGCTGGAGCCACCCTGAAGGCACCTTGTTGAACAAGTCCGAGGCTATGGGCACACCATTGATGAAGCCCTCAACCGTCGTGTCATCCTTGAACTCGAACCTCAGAACCACCTCGTCCGTGCTTGCAGCTACAGCCGTGTCAATGTCCTCAGGAGTCCCGCTCTCGTTGTCACACTTTAAGTGCCAGTCTGTATCAGCACTGCTGTCAAACTCGAAGTAGAGATACTCATTCGCTGCCGAACCTATGAAGCCTATTCTCACCCTTGTGTTTGATGTCTGTGAGAGCTTTAGACGGACCTCGATTGTTGGTCTATACAAATAGCGGAATGTGTAATAGCCACCCCAGTCGAAGCCGTAGTAATTGTTAGCAGTGGCCCCTGTCGTCAGCTCTATCCAGCCGTTGGGCATACTGCTCATCGCAGCATCGCTGCCCGTCGCCCCCGAGAGGGTGCTCCACTCCTTCTTGCCCATGCCGTCGTCGAAGTCATCAACGTAGTGATAAGCACCCTCCTCTATACGTGCAGATACACTTCCCCGATTGTTGCCGTCGACAAGAACGTGTCGGCCAGACGGCCAGTCGTCAACTCCGAGAAGAACGTACCTGCCGTATCCACCAAGAATGTTCTTAAGACCGCCAAAAAGAATGCCATAGGTGTTATCGTCAATGACGATGTTCGTGCCCGTGTAGTT
Organism: Candidatus Bathyarchaeota archaeon; assembly: GCA_003662535.1. Taxonomy (GTDB): domain Archaea; phylum Thermoproteota; class Bathyarchaeia; order EX4484-135; family B24-G1; genus B24-G1. The sequence goes on along the minus strand of QMYG01000012.1, from coordinate 6,918 downwards.
TATCTTCATAAACCAGTCGGACAACGTGCTCGCAGTCGTACCGAGAGTAATCGCAGCGGAGCTTGACATCTCGGGCAACTTTATCATGTAATCGCCGATGTAAGTCGTGGCTGAGCCACCGCTTCCGTCAAAATACACATTGCCCGCAAGGTACAGGTCCTTAAACCTGCGATGTGAAGTATTCCAGTCATCGCTCCCAAGGTCAATCGTGTTGTCAGCGTCGGGTGTGATGGCACCGTGTATTGTTATGGCACCACTGCTGTCAATTGAGAATATATCAGAAGGAGTGTTGTCCTGGACCTTGAATGCGTAAGAACCCGCAGCATCACCGAGACGTGCTATTATGTCCTGGTTCGCAATCAGCTCCACGTCGTCATTTGGCCCATAGAGGTTGCTGTCCACCTTTATTCCGAGAGCACCCGTGCCTGCGGAGACATAGAGATAATTGTCATCACGGTAGATTTGACCATATTCAGAGCCTGATGAGTTGTAGAAGAGATATGATGTTCCGTTGTATGCCGCTGAAGGGTCAAAGAGATACCACTTCCCGCTATCGTAGATTAAGCAGATATACTGCCACTGGGTGTTCAGAGTGAGGGAAGTTGTTCCATCCCAGAAGGTATCGGTGCCACCGCATGTAACTGTGACAGCGTTTGAGGATGAGTCTATTTTTTGGATGAAAACAACGAGACCCTTGTCAGGTGCTGATGCTAACGTCGCAGTCACCGCACCAGCAGAAGCATCAACGAGGTAAACTCCGTCACCAATAGTTACACTAAAGTCTGCTGTCTTCGTTGTTACATTGTAAAATATGTTGTTAAGATAACCCTTCAGCCACCTCACAGTACTTGCACCAAAACTGTAGAGGTTGTTAGCACGAGGAAATATACTAAGGGTATTCACGTCGTTATTAGTTATGTCTATAACAGAAACATCACTCTCATTTCTTATTCTTAATACACCACTGTCGTCATAAATAGCAAAATATGCAGTATTATCAGGACGATAAAATCTTATAATTTTGCCATTCAACATCTGAAAATTTGAGTATAATGAAACTGCTCCTGAAATCGCTATTCGCAAACTCCCTGCATCTTTAATATACAAGTATTTACTCGCTTTATAATTAATTACAAAGTTTCCAGTACCGTCCTCATACATTTCGTGCTCATTACTGCCAATCTTCAGTTTACTGTCCAACTTTAGCGTAGTGAACGGCGAAGGCAACCCCAATGTAACACTGTCTATCTTCGTCAACCCGTACTTGCCACCGAGGACCCCCACGGGCGGGTCGCGGAATATATCATCATCGCTAGGACCCAGGAAGCTCATGGCCTACACCCTCCTTAAGTACACCCTAAGCTCCTCGACCGTCCTTGCGGAGCCCGAGAGGTCTATGAGCTGGACCAACGCCCGCGGCGCCACGACATCCACTACCCAGCCGTTCTTCGTGTTCGGATCTGAGGACGGGTCGTACTTGTTGCCGCTCTCCCTTGCGGAGTAGGTCCGCATGCCACTCACGCCCGTAGCCTCATTCGGACCCTGCCACACTTTGAAATCAAGCTCGCCGCCGGACGAAGCGTAGACGTAGCCAATTATCTTTCCGAGCCCGTCGGTTGTGAAGACGTCAGACTCATAGGTCCCATTAGCAGCGAGCTTGATGTTGTCCACACTCACGACGAGGAGCGTGTCCTGAGGTGGAAAGGCCGTTACCTTGTACGTCATCTGCGCTCACCTCTTAGAACGTTGAGTATTCGCATGAACAGCCCCGCGGACGGCGACGCTTGGGAGACCACCACCTGGGCCACCTCGCGCGTCACCTCCTTAGCAGGGGCCCTTCTCACTTCACCATACTGCGAGAAATAGCGGACCATTCCCTGAAAGACACCCTCCGCCACGGTGTCTATGAAGGCCCGCTCAATCTCTCTCAGATAGGCCTCGGAGTACCAATCCTCATGGACCGCAACAGTCGCACTTGCGGTGGTGTCCGTCCTGCGAACATATATCTCATCCACCGGGACCGGCACGACGAAGGATCCGTGAGCGTCTATCGTGTCGTACTTCTCAGCAGTCCCCTCACGCTTATAGGCTATCTCAAGCGTCTGGTCAGAGTCATTCGACAGCGCCACGCGGGCCGTCATGACGCCCGGGTCCCGCGAGTAGACCTTGACCCAGTCCGAGCTCTCGGAAATTATCACACGCTTCATGTCAGTCTTGTCCGGAGGAGCTGGGATAATCATCATCACGCATCACCTTCCCTAGTACACAGTTATTCCTTCCAGGTTCCGTCTCATCTTCTCTGCCATGGCAATGTTGCCCTCTGCAAGGTACTTGTTAATGTATTCCTCGCACTTGTATTTAAAGGTAGTGACCGCATACTGAGGGTCCCCGTAGTCCACCATTGCATTCACCAGCGTTGCGAAGGTGTCCGCCACGTCGGGCAGGTTGTCCCTGTTGCTGTCCAAAGTGTCTACAAGCACCTTGTCGTCCCACGCTATGTAGGACAGCGCCCCATCCGCGAGGGCCCTTATTCCGAGCTCCCTGAAGGTGTCGCAGGCTATGGCGATGACGTGCCTCCCCGCAAGCGTGTGCGTGTCGTTCAGCGTTAGGATGCCCCTGCTCAGCCCTGCGAAGTAGGGAAACTCATTGCCGATCCACCTGCCGCCGAGCCCGTGTCCGATGTAGACCACGAGAGAGCCTGCGGGAGCGGTTCTAATGGCACTGAGCACGAGTCTGCGGCGGTTGAGAATGCCCGTGTAAGCATCCACAGGCACGCCCTTCTCTCGACAGTGCTTGATTATCCTCGGAACCGCGAGGCTCGCAACGTAGGTGGAGAAGGTCTGCTTGGGATAGGACAGCACAACACGCGGAATGGGCCTGTACTCAACTTCCATCGGAGACGCCTCCTGAGAAGTCCACAACGCATCTCTCGCACTCCTCGCTCATCTGCTCTTGCTTCATTGATGTGGCATAGCGGTCGATGTCATCCTTCAGCCTGTCCACCTCCAGGTAGGCCTTCCGAATGACGTCCACGACGTCCGGGGGAAGCTCATTGTGCTCCACCCTCACGGGCAGCATGCTCTTCGCAATCTCCTGGCGGATCCTGCGGGCTGTGTCCGCAAGGCTCGTCATGCTCTTCGCCAGCTCTGCATCCGGCCCGCACTTGCCGCACACCTCCATCGCATGCCGCTCGACCTCTATGAGCTGGGCCACGGCCTCCTCAGCGGACAAGGCAGTGGTCCTGGAGATGTTGCACAGATGCTCATTGCAGTCCCTCGACAGCTTCTCCAGCGTCTCCCCAAGGTTGACCCTCGCAGATAGGATGTGCTTGGCTATGCACCACAGGCTGGCATTGTAGTCAACCGCCAAGTTATCACCTCTCCATCAGTCGTCAGTAGCCCTCAAGGAGCATAGCTGCCTTGAACTCCCCGCCGAGCTCCCGCGACATGCACTCCAGGAACTCAGGCAGGGGTTTTCCAGCGCAGACCTCGTGAGCCGCACGCGAGAACTTCTCTACCCGCTCGGAGAGGGGCGAGCCCCTGTCAACGTCCACCGTCACCGGGCAGTACTGCTTGATCTGGTCCTCCGTCAGGGCCCCGATTATGCCCTTGGAGAAGCACAGCCTCCCCATGCCCCCCTTGGCCGTTTTGAAGGTGTAGCACGTGCAGGCCGTGTTTCTGGCGACCTCGGGGTTGACAACGACCCCGTCGAGTGCATAATCAAGGACCTTTGGAACCTTCAACCGCGTGCGGATCCGGAGGTTGCGCCTTCTGCGGGCTTCGAGCGTGTCTTGCATCATCAGCAAAATAGTTGGATAGGAGAGTATATAAAACTTTGCCTAAGGCCCTGCGGCTAACCCTCAAGATCGCCGAAGACCCTGCGGAACATGCGCTCTCTATGGCGCTTGAAGATGTCCTCGACGATGAGTATCCCGCCCTCAAGGGGCTCGTAGGGATTCGCAGTCCAATAGTTTATCAGCCCGTAGCCGTAGGCAGTGCGTATGTCAAAGGGCCTTCCCTGGCGGTCCCTGCCCTTCAGAAGATAGTAGACCACATAGTACGGCAGCTCTATCACGACGCTCGGAGACTCCCTGCGCTCTCCCCTCCCGAGCGGATAGGGCACGCCGTCGCGGACGAGATAGTGAAAGGTCCACTTCAGCGGGGGCCTCTCAGACAGGTGCACGACCACGTCCACGTAGCGATACTTCGGCCTTGAAGGGTGCCGGGTCTTATCAAGTCCCAGCTGCAGGCTCTCCCGGGCCATCACCCTATGCGACTCCTCCTGGAACCTCGCAAGCCTCTCAGCCCACCACTTGAGCATCCGCTCGGACATGGACCCCAGTCTCCAGCGGCTCTTCAGACTGTCACTCATTCTCAACAACCTCCATAGCGGGCTCTGAGCGTGTATTTCAGGTCAATACGGGCGCAGTACCGCGCCCACTCCGTCAGAGTGTCATGCTGGAAGCCCCGACGGTCGCTGCACGGGGGCTCTGCGAACCACCACCGAGCCCTTGCAGGTCTCAGAACACCACCCCCACAGCCTCGGCGAGCTTGAGAAACTTGTGCTCGTACTTCTTATAGAGATAGCACCCGTCCACGCACATCCCCGGGTCGTCGGGAACCCTAATGAGCGGAGGGTTCCCTGCTTCCTTCAGAAGGCTCTCAACGTTCTTCTCACCCTGGCTGCCGAACCGACCGTGCATGTTGTCCACTATCGCCGAGATCTTGACCCCCTCCGTCAGACACAGCCCTGCCATGCGCTTGCAGTCTGCCACGGAGGCCTTGTGGCCCGTGGTCACAAGCACCGTGCTGTGGCGTTTTCGAAAGTTCGCATTCAGCGTCCTGAGCTCTATGACGGAGGCAGGTGGCAGGTCCACGATGTACAGGTCGAGCTTCTTAGGCCAGTCAACACTTGTGAAGGCCTTTATCAGGAAGTCCCGTACCTTCTCCTCGCTCCAGAGAATTGGCACCCCGGAGGGAATAATGTTGCCGACAGACATGACGTAGAGACCCTTCGCAGGCTCCTTCGGCACAATAAGCATGTCCTCATTCACATCCATCCGCTCTCCCTCTATGCCGAAGAAGCAGTCCACATTCGGAGTGTGAATGTCCGCATCCACAAGCCCAATCTTCAAACCGTGCTCAGCCAGATACGCTGCAAGGTTCGCGGCTATCGTCGTCTTCCCCGGGCCCCCCTTGCCTGAGCCCACCGAAATGCACCTGCGTTTGAAGATCCTCTTAGCCCATCTTGGTATCATCGTCACTGCGTTACCCCCGTACATGCGTCACTGCTTCTGCTCCTGAAAGTACTTCTCAAGCGCTCTCTTCACGTCCTCAGCTTCCTCAATAATGCCACTCAGAAGGGGGTCTCGATCCCTGTACCGCGACATGAGCTTCACGACCTCGCCGATCATATCCTCCACCGCCACGTCTCCCTTCTCCGCACCCTCCACGACCTCCACGCAACGCTCTCTATCGGACTGGTCCGGCACGAGCTCGCAGGCCAGCCGCGTGGTCTCCACGAAGCTCTCCACCGTCCCCCGCAGGTCATCCGGGAGAGGCTCCAGCTTCGCAGCGTCGCCTGCGGTCTCGGCCTCCTCTTCAGCGTTCTCATCCCTCTCATTATCCATTACTGTCACCTCCTGCCTCAGTCAAGCTCAATTCCGACGGACCTCGCGAAGGCCTTGACGGCCTCCTTCTTCGCCATCGCCAGGAGGGCCTTGTCAGCTGGAGACAGCGACACGTTGGACGGGCTGCGGGGCGCAGTCTCAGCAGGCTTCAGGGTGCTCTCGCCACTCGCTCCCTCCGGCTCAGCGCGGCTCTCCTCATTCTCAGCATGTGTGGTCCCCATCGCCCTGTCAACCACGGCCCCCGCGACCTTACCCGCAAAGGCGGCCACTGCATTCGCCACAGCCCCGCGGGCCGCTGCGGACAGCACGTCGCCTGCCATGATGGGCGTGGGAGAAAGCCTTTTCTTGTACTCCTCGCACAGCACGCACTGGTCCCAGCTCTTGACCAGCAGGTCATGCATGCTCCAGACCTTTCGATAGTTCAGCCCGGGTCGTTTGGGAAAGATGAAGCGCTTGGGCTTGATCTCCCCATTCACATTCACCAGGTCGACCTTCACATCAGGCCGCTCCTTTAGAGGGACCCCTGCACGCACAATGGGGTACACCTCATCAGGGTGCAGGGTAGCTATGATGTAGGGCCCGACCTCCCTGACGGAAAGCCAGTCATCCCTTATCATCTTCCTCTCGGGGTTTATTGGAAACAGGGACATCGGGGCTCACCTCCTCGGCCTTGCCCGCACCGGGGCTCATCAAGGTCTTTATTTGGCTCTCTATGTTATTTAAGCGTTTCTCCATGTGCGCCAGGGACTCCTTTATCTGCGAGATGTCATCTATCACCCCCGCCACATCGGACATCAGTCCGTCCAGGTTCTTTGCTAGGGTGTCCTTGAGCATGTCCAGCATGCTCCCTGACTCCAGATTCAGCTCCTTCTGAAGCTGCTCGAGCCTGCTTAGGAAATCCTCAAGCTGGTCAAAGTAGGGCTCAAAGCGCTTGAGCTTCGCTGCGAGCTCTCCCAGGGTCTTTATGGCCATGAGGGGCCCCATGCGTTCGTCGCCACTCACGTGCCTCACCCCAGGACGCTCCGGGCTGCCCCCTCTCGGGACCTTCGCATGGTTTCAAACTCCTCAGCGAGAAACTCCTTCCAGTCTGAGAGCTTTATGGGCACAGGCTTCTCAATTTCAGCCTGCGCCACCATGGTTGTAAAGTGCTTGCTCTTGGTCGTTATGCCCAGGCCCTCGCACATTCCTTTGAAGACGAAGACGCAGAACTCAATTGCATCCTCGCGGTTCTCAAATGTGCCCTTCTCAACAACCTCATCCAGCCATCTTTCTACCTCAGGATCCATATC
>QMYG01000011.1 GCA_003662535.1 Candidatus Bathyarchaeota archaeon | reverse complement strand
TATATAATGATGCCGCAGTAGCACACATAATCATGTCCAGCCGTTAAATGACATGTTCATAAGATGAGCATTAATTTTTATAAACTCCTCAGAACAGAGAGAAAAGTAATCGTTTTTATCTTAACTTCGGTTCCAATCTGGGTTTTATAGTATTCCCCGCTACCAATATATTTCCTTTCGATTTCTGTGCGTTTTTCCTGTTTTCGTCCTGATTTTGTGCTTTTTGTGTCCTGACACTCGGAGTAGCTGGGGGAGTGCGTTTGGAGTCAATTTTCAAGAAGTTTTCAAATTCACAATTTTGTACATATAAAATTCTTCTTCATATTCCCTCCTTTTTCATGTATTTAGTTGCCTAGCTGAGAGGTGGCTAGGGGGCATGAAGGGAAAATCGAGTGAAGGCCTGGTACAACGAGGAAGCGACATACTATATTTAGGCTGTTTATTTTTTAGTTTTTGGTTTGATTGTGTCTTTTGGTGCTTTTTCGAAGGGTTCTAGGTATGATTTGAGGGCTTTTGGTATTATTATTGTGCCGTCTGGTTCTTGGAAGTTTTCTAGTATGGCTGTTATTGCTCTTGTTGAGGCGATTGCTGTTGAGTTGAGTGTGTGGACGTAGTCTCTTTCTGCTCCGCCCTTCTTTACGTAGCGTATTTTGAGTCTGTAGCTTTGCCAGTCTGTGCAGTTGCTGCAGGAGACCATTTCTCTGTATCTTCCTTGGGCTGGCATCCATGCTTCGAGGTCGTATTTCTTTGCGGCGACTGCGCCTAGGTCTCCGGTGCAGATGTTGACGACTCTGTGGGGTATTTCCAGCTTTCTCCAGAGTTCCTCTGCGTTTTTTATTAGTTTTTCGTGCCATTTCCATGATTCTTCTGGCATGCAGAATACGAATTGTTCTACTTTGTGGAATTGGTGGACTCTGAATATTCCTTTTGTGTCTTTTCCTCTCGTTCCTGCTTCTTTTCTGAAGCATGGGCTTATTCCTGTTAGTAGTATTGGTAGTTGGTCTTCTTCTATTGCTTCTCCCATGTAGAGGGCGGCCATTGGGTGTTCGCTTGTTGCTATGAGGTAGAGGTCTTCTCCTTCTATTTTGTATATTGCGTCTTCGAAGTCTCCTAGTGTTATGACGCCTTCGTAGGGTGTTCTCCTTAGCATGTAGGGTGGGATGCAGGGTTTGAAGCCTAGTTTGGCCATGTGGTCGAGTGCGTAGAGCAGGAGTGCTAGGTCTAGCCAGACTAGGTCTTCGAAGAGGTAGTAGAATCTGGAGCCTGCGACCTTTGCGGCTCTAAGCGTGTCCCCTAGTCCTAGCATTTCTATTGCGTCTGCATGTCCGACCGGCTTCCAGTCTATCACCTCATAGTCTACCTTAAACCCTTCAGTCTGCTTTAGGAAGGCGTCTAGGTGGCCCTTCCAGACCCTGTGTTTTCCGTAGAATCTTATTGGAACGTTGTCTAGGTCGCTTTCTCCTATTGGGACATCCTCGTGCACGACATTTGGTATGGACCTCAAAAGCTTCTCCCTCTCCATTTCTAGCCTTTTTACCTCTTCTTCGAGTGTTGAGATTTCCTTTTCAATCCTTTTCGCTTCTTTTATTTTTTCTTCTCTTTCCACTCCCTTTAGTTTTGGTATTTCTCTGGAGATTAGGTTGTGTTTGTGTCTTAGGTCGTTTAGCTGTTTTAGGCTTTTTCTCCAAGCGGTGTCGTATTTTAGGGCCTTGTCTATTATGCTTTCGTCTAGGCCTCTGCGTTTTTGGGACCATCGGAGCTTTTCTGGGTTGTTCCTTAGTAGATATAGTATGCTCCACAAGGGCTAAAACCTCCTATTAAAAATTAAAGATTCCACGTCTGTGAGTGTGCAACGCCTTAGCTTAGATGCCGTGATTGGCGATACATGCCGAAAAAGCAGTAGTTCTGGCTATATTTAAGCTTATCGATGCGAGATAACCCGCAAAAGTGGCACGTATTTGTTTAGTTTGATAGAGTATCAGGCTTAAAATTATGCGGGGGTTGTTGGGCTTGAGGCGTCTACCTATTTAACGAGGTTGGTAGACTTGCTATATTTTTTCAGTTTTTAGTAGACGACTTCGTAGATGCAGACTAGTGCGTAGACTCCGCCCTTCGCTGGTCCCGAGGAGTAGTAGACGAGCTTGAAGTGCTGTAGCGACACCATAGGTGTGATTCCTATCTTTGTTTGTGCTCCATAGGTCATCAGCTTGTAGATTACTGTCTGGGTTCCCTTTTCGGTCCATGTCCCTCTGCTCATATCCATGAAGTCTGTTTCGTTATAGCCTGCGATGCGGGCCATCCAAACCCACTTTGTGCCCTCCCCCCAGCCTACAGGTCTGCCGCTCTGGTCTATCGCCATGAAGACGACTACATGCGTTACTCCGTATCTTTTTAGTATTTTTATGGCTTCGGTCTCGTTTGAAACGAACATCGTTGCTATCTGCTTTATCTGCGTGCTGTTTACCGTGCCGTTGTCCGCTAGTGTCGTCTTGTTGCCCAGCACTGTTATCCAGTATCCGTAGTCCCACCAGGCGCAGACGACGGCGTCGTCTGGCAGGTTGTAGCGCATCCACATGAGCGCCTCTATCCAGTCTGGGTAGTATCTTCTGGTCGGCGTGGCGGCGGAGGCTATCGTTGTTGGCGTGTTCGCTACAGCCATGACGTGAGTTGTTGAGAAGAGCAACAGGACGAAGAGTATGGTTAGGAAGATGATGCTGAACTCCTTGCCTACGTGGACTCTAAGCCTCTTCGTTCTCGCTAGCATGTCTGCCTCACGAATTATCTCGGTGAAGGGTGTAGCTAGCCTGATGGTTCCTATAGCCCAGAGGATGCTCAGCGGAGGGGCCAGAAGTAGCAGGAGCCTTATCATTGAGCAGGCGAAGTATAGGGTAGACAGGCCGTAGAGTATGATGAATATGTTGTGCCTCGTCGGGTTCTGGGCAGCGAAATATATGCCTATGATTGACAGTATAACCCCAGCCCCCATCTCATAGAATATGGAGCTCCAGGCCACGGGCCTGTGCTCAGCCACGGACTGAACCAGCGGGTTCTGCAGCCTAGCTAGGGGATTGATAACCGCCAAGAATTTCCCACTTATTGGGGTTACTATTCCGTATTTGGATAGCAGTAAGTATCCGCCAGCCATGAGTGCGAGGGCGGCGGCTACGGTTATTATGCGGATTTTTACGGATTCTATGTGTCTGGCTAGCTCGTAGATGGCTAGTAGAATTAGGACTCCGAGGGCTGGGACGCAGGAGAACTCTGTTAGGAATTTTAGCCCGAGCTTCGGTATGTGTATGGCGATGAAGAGGCCGAGGCCCATCGTTATTGCGTAGGACTTGAGGAGCTCCGTGTTGTATTTGCCTGTTATGAGGAGGACAAAGGCCAGAAGCCAGAGTATCCCCAGCGGGTATCTCGAGGCACCCCAAGACGCTGAAATATAGCCTAAAAGCAGCCCAGCTATCACCGAGTAGAGGAGCCTCTTTTTCGCAGGTATCTCCTCGTTCAGAGACCTGAGAAAGGAGAAGAAGACGACTATCATGGAGAAAATCCCGACTGTTTCGTCGTCGAAGAAGCCGAGGGAGGTTCTCGTTATGTAGGGTGGATTTATAGCCAAGAAGAGTGCGGAAAGTATTGCCACGTTTCTTCCTCCGATGTCTCTTGCTAGGAAGTAGATTGCGACACAGGTCAGCGCCCCCATTATTGGCGGGAATATGACGCAAAGCTGATAAAGCGTGATAGGAACGCCCAGCATTCTGAGAAGCCTATACAGTATGGCTGCAGTCATGGCTAGTCCGGGGAAGGAGGTTTTTCCTATGTCTCGTCCGTAGGGGTACCAGCTTTTGTAGTCGTGCCATGTTAGCCACGAGAAGAGTCCGTGTTTGTCTATGTATTTTGCTAGTCTGTAGTGGAAGTAGGGGTCGAATTCTGAGAGGAAGAAGCCCCACTGTAGGGGGAGCATTCTTATGCAGAAGGCTAGGATTGCGATTAGCACCAGCATTGTGTAGTGGATGAGAACGTCGTGGGTGATTCTTGGGCGCAGGTCCTTCAGACTTTTTAGGGCGTTAAGCGTTTTCCTTCCTATGCTCTTTATCCCAGCTTTGGGCTTCATGGCGCCGTCTATCAAGTGATTTTGAATCCCCCTTATTTAGATTGTGGTTGGCCCGGCTGTGAAGCGTCTACCACAAGGTTATGAAAGTTTATATGCGCTGTTGGTGGCAGATATGGGCCGGGGGCAAAATTGTTTGTAGACGAACTGGCCAAGTGGGTTCTGCGGAAGATTTTCGAATTGGATGCAGATTTGAGCATTAAAGACTACTGTGTATGTTTAAAGTACAGCTACGTCGAGGTTTCTGGGGAGAAGGGGGACGCCCTAGGCCTTGCGCTGACCCCTGTGGAGGATATTTTCGGAACGAGGGTTGGTGCTCCAACACCCCCATCCATCAGCAGGGTTGAAGGCATGGTCTCGTCTACCAATCCTATTGAGAAGGCTCTTGGTGTTGCGTTGGTTAATGCTTTGTCTGGATATTTGATGTGGAATCTCGGCTTTAAGGGAGATTTCGCATTAAGGAGCGGCGAGATAGTTGCTTGTGTTCCTGACTTGGTTAAAGAGCCTGTGGTTGTTGTTGGCAACATGGTTCCCCTTGTTAGGAGGCTTCTGGAGCGTGGCTACGAGGTGGTCGGCGTTCTCGAGAGGAGGCAAAGCCTGAGGGTTGCTGGGGCGCTCCCAGACACGATGGCGCCAAGAGTCATACCGAAGGCACGGACGGTCATCATAACGGGCGCAACCCTCGTAAACGACACGATAGACCAAATCCTCAGCCTAGCTGGAGACGCAGTAAAGATTCTCGTCGGGCCTACAGCCGCAGCTCACCCAACCCCGCTTTTCACGTTGGGGGTTTCCGCCGTAGCCTCGATGGCTCCTGTGGAGGTAGACGGGGTTAAGCGTGTTGTTAGGCTTGGGGGTGGTAGATGGGACTTCAGCAGGTATTCGAGGGAGTATGTGGCTGTGCCTTCTGGGGGCTAGAGGTTTTGTAGGCTTAGCACCCACAGTTTTATGTGTGGTGCGTGTGTGATGGGTGGAGATGCGAAGCCGACCTTGGGCTTCATAGTTAATCCTATTGCGGGTATGGGCGGAGCCGTTGGACTGAAGGGGACTGACGGGCCAGAGATACTTGAAAGGGCGATAAAGCTTGGAGCAAGGCCTGTAGCCCCTGTCAGAGCCAAGGAGTTCTTGAAGGCATTAAGCCCCGTTAAGACAAGAATTAGGCTTGTTGCGGCGGCAGGCAACATGGGCGAGATAGAAGCAAAGGAATCCGGATTCGAGCCAATCGTCGTCGGAGAGGCAAAAGCTAAGACAACCCCTGAGGATACGAAGGATGCTGCTAGGCGCATGGCGGATATGGAGGTAGACCTGCTCGTCTTCTGTGGCGGGGATGGCACGGCTAGGGATGTGCTAGATGCTGTGGGCATGCGTGTGCCCGTTCTGGGTGTTCCTACAGGCGTGAAGATGCATAGTGCCATCTTTGCTGTCAATCCTGAGGCAGCCGCACGCATAGCCATGCGCTTCCTCTGGGGTGAACTTCCGCTGAAGGAGGGTGAGGTGATGGACGTGGACGAAGAGGCCTACAGGGCTGGCAGGCTCTCAGCAAAGCTTTACGGCTACGTGATGACACCCTACGAGCCGAGCCTAATTCAGGGAATGAAAATCCCAAGCCCCGTAGTCGGGGACGAGGAGGACAACAAGCGTGCAATCGCAAGATACATAGTAGAAAACATGGAAAACGGCGTCGTATACATAATTGGCCCAGGAACAACTACGAGACCGATAGCGGAGGAGCTGGGATTAGAGAAAACACTACTGGGGGTGGACATCGTTCAGGACGGAAGGATGCTGGTCAAAGACGCAAACGAGACCGAGATTCTCAGGCAGATTGAGGGGAAGAAAGCAAAAATAATCGTTACGCCCATTGGGGGTCAGGGCTTCATTTTTGGTCGTGGAAATCAGCAGATAAGCCCAAAGGTGATTAGGAAGGTTGGTAGGGATAACATACTTGTGGTCGCCACGAAGGGTAAGATGAGCGGTTTGAAGAGGCTTAGGGTGGATACTGGCGACCCTGAGGTAGACGAGATGCTGAGGGGCTACCTAAGGGTCGTTGTGGACTACGGGGAGGAGGTTATAGTTCAGGTCGAATAGGGGTGAAGCCTACTCCTCTAAGGTTCGGAGATAATCGGCGTATTCAGCTGCGGTCATCAGGGACTTTAGCTCCTCCTTCAGATTCGTTGGCTGAATCTTCGCTATCCAGCCCTCTCCGTAGGGGTCTACATTGACCAGTTCTGGCCTGTCTTCTAGGGTTCTGTTCACCTCTATTATGCGTCCAGAGACGGGCGTGTAAATCTCTGAGACAGCCTTTACAGACTCAACTGTGCCTATTGCTTCCATTTGTTCAACCTCGCTGCCGACCTCTGGCAGTTCTACGTAGACTACTTCGTGTAGTTGGGTTTGCGCATAGTCTGTTATGCCCATCACGACCACATCATCCTCAACTCTCGCCCACTCGTGCTCCTTAGTGTAGTATAGGTTCTCTGGAATCTCATAGTCCTCGGACATTCTACGCCCTCCTATAACCGTATTTCGTGGTGTCGTAGAAGGGGAATTTAACGATTTCCCCAAGAACTCTGCGTTTTCTAATCTGGACGTAGACTTTACGTCCATACTCAGCATATGAAGAGTCTACGTAAGCCATGGCGATTCCACACCGCAGCAGCGGGGACATAGTCCCGCTTGTAACGACGCCTATTTTTTTGTCGTCGCTCCAGACCTCGTGGTGTGGGCGTGGTATGCCACGCTCCAAAAGCTTTATGCCTACACGTAGACGCTTAACGCCTTCCTCCTTCTGCCTCAGCAGGGCTTCTCTACCGATAAACTCCCCCTTATCCAACTTCACCACGAAGCCCAGATTGGCCTCTAGGGGTGTAGTGTCGTCGTCTATGTCGTTTCCGTAGAGGCACATGCCAGCTTCGAGGCGGAGTGTGTCTCTAGCGCCTAGGCCGCAGGGTTCTATTCCGAATCTGCGCCCAGCCTCTAAAAGGGAGTTCCAAACATCGTATGCAGGCTTAGGCTCGCTGAGGCTTGCATCCCAGATGTAGAGTTCAAAGCCGTCCTCGCCTGTGTAGCCCGTCCTCGTAGCTAGGACACGGGCCCCAGCTATCTCCAGCCAGACGCCTGAAAACCTCCTCACCCCAGAGACGTCTACGTTTGAGACCTGATTTAGCACGTCTACAGCCTTAGGGCCCTGAACAGCCAGCATCGCCACCTCGTCAGACACATCCCTTATAGAGACCTGAAAACCTCCAGAATGCCTATTAAACCAGTCCACATCCTTCTCCCTATTTGCCGCATTGGGAACTTGGAGGAATCTATCCTCTTCCAGCCTGCATATTATTGTGTCGTCCACTATGCCCCCGTGCTCGTTTAATATGGTTGTGTATTGTGCCTGAAGGGTTTTTAGCCGAGAAACATCGTTGGAAGTCAAGTAGTTTAGGAACTTTTCTGCATCTTCCCCCTCAATTATCACCCTTCCCATGTGGCTTATGTCAAAAATCCCCACAGAATTTCTTACAGCCATGTGCTCCTCAATTATCCCCTTATACCACAGGGGCATCTCGAAGCCGGAGAACGCCGTCAGTTTTGCGTGTTTCTTGTGGAACTCGTATAATTGTGTTCTCCTGAGCTGCATGGCGCTCTATTGTTTCGTCCCCGCCCCCTTTTTAACCTTTCTTAGAAACTCCCTTCTGCTCCGTCGAGCGGTCAATCAAAATCTTAACTGGGCGTATCGAGAGCTTCCTCCCGCACTTCGGGCACCTCTCCTCATACTGCTGAAGAATCTCGTCAGGGGTTTTAAGCTCCATACCCTCATAGAGGATGTAGCCGCATTTACTGCAAATAACCTTCTGCGGCATCCCGAGACACCAAAGGTAGAGGAGATACACGGCTTTACATAAAGGTTGGGGGAAAAGTTAAATGAGTTCTGGCCTCCCCAATACTATTCGGTGGATTTAATGGGGCTCAAGAGAAGGCTCTCGTCAATCCCCTACAAACTTGGAAAGACTTGGGAACAAATTAAGTCCTTAAGGGCGCCGAGACCGCTTATAACCATACTGCTGGTGGCGTCAGTCATATTCCTGTTCGGAGGCGGAATCTACGACATTCTAGAAAAGCCCATCTCACTCGTACCAACAGAAAGTCAGAGAATCCTATACTACTACCCAAGAACGCTATACGAGCAGTTCCTCTTCGAGAGCCTAGCCGCAATGGTGCTCTACACCATAGGCTTCATCGGACTGCTACTCGCATACAGAAGCACAAAATACTCGAGAAAACCGAGACAAGCCTTCATCCTGCTAGCCGTAGCCATACTGCTTATAACGATATCCGTCTGGGGCTGCAACATGATAATATCTAGGAAGATGGCCTAAGCAGGAGCCGAGCCCTGCTACCAAGGCTCCTTTTTCAGCTTCAGGAGATAAGCGATAAAGTTTGTGAGCAGGTGTATTGGTGGGGTAACTAGGAGTATCCAGATGAGTTGCCTTGTTGTTGGTGTGCTTACGAAGGAGGCCATGAGCAGAGCTCCGGCTACGAAGTCCAGCTGGTCTATTATTGGTAGCGGTGCCCCCGGAGACCAGCCCAGCCTACGCTTGATGAAGGAGCCGACTAGGTCTCCGAGAACGGCTCCGAGTGAGAGGAGGAACCCTTCTATTGGCCTCCTTTGCGCTAAAGCCACAAGCTCCCCTGCTAGGAGCCCGGAAACCAGGCCCTTGTAGGTTTTCCTCGGCCCAAGCAGGGGCCTGCCGTCTCTGAAGATTCTGCCAGCGTCTATGGGTCTACCTCCACCGAAGATTACTGGAGCGGCGTTTGCGGCGTAGGATGGCAGTATGTAGTAGACGGAGTCCCATATCTCGTAGATGAAGGGCTCTAGGTTCATAGTCTCACGTCCCTGAAGCCTTCGTCCTCGAGCTTCAGATAGCGTGTTCGCCTTCCACGAATTTCCGGATGCTTCTCCAGCGTGATTTTTCTCACTCTGGGTCTACCCGTCATTTCCATCTTGAGAATGATGCTCGCCCAGAACTTAAGCACTCTTGTGGATAGGGGTTCCATGCGGTATCCGTCCTCTGTTGGAACTTCGTGAACCTGACTCGTAATTAATACAGCCACATTAAAATCTTTAGCTACCCTCGCCAACACTGCCATCTGCCTATTAAGTTCACGATTAAGCGCAAAGGCGTCGGCACCCTCGCTGAGTGAAACCCTGTATAGGGCGTTGACGGCGTCTACCGAAATAAGCCCAACCTCTTCGTCCACGAAGCTCTCTAGGCGGTCTATCAGCCTGCCCTGAGCCTGAAAATCCTCGGCGCTAAAGACGAGTATCTTTGGGGCTACGTCCTCCCAGTCGAAGGGCGCCATCTGCGCCAAGCGGTCTACGGTAAAGCCGCCCTCAAAATTAAGATAGAGCGCTTTTAGGCCCATTCTGGCGCAGCTTACGGAGCACTGCGTGGCCAGCGTAGTCTTTCCCGTTTCAGCCTCGCCATAAACCAGCGTTATACAGCCTAGAGGTAGACCCCCGTCTAGCATGTCGTCCAGCGAAGCGCAATCAGTCGGTATTACTGGGGGTTTGCGCAACAGCCTTCCCAAAAGAGGACGGTTCATAGAGAGAAAAATAACCCTTTGTGGCATGAAGCAATTTATACTGACAGGCCGTAATTCGTGTTGGTGTTCGAGTTTGGGGGAGGACATCTTCAGCAGGCTTCATGTAGATGAGGAAGGTAGACTGCTCCTAGACGATGTGCCCCTAATACTTGCACCCAGATACTTCATAGCCCAGCTCCAGAAAACGATGGAGGAACTGGCGGGGGAGAGGGCTGCCGCAACAATGGCCTACAAGGCCGGCTTCACAAGCGGATACTACTTCGCAGAAAAGCAGTCGAAAATCTTCGGCGTATCTGGAAGGGAGATACTCCAAACTTACCTGAACATAGCTTCACGCAGGGGCTGGGGAAAGTTCACAATCGTAGAATATGACCAAGAAAAACTAACCGCAAAAATAACAATACAAGCCTCCATAGCAGAAGAGTGGGGCAACGTAGGAAGACCAGTCTGCCACATGTGGAGAGGAGGAATAGCGGGAATCCTGCAATACATAGCAGACACGACAGGAAAGAAAATACGAATAGTCGGAAAAGAAACAAAATGCATAGCCAAAGGAGACCCACACTGCGAAATAATCGCCCAACCCTACACACCCTAAAACCACAAACTTAATACGCACCAAAACAAAAACACTACAAGGAAAAACGGGCCGGTCGTCTAGCTGGTTAGGACGTCGCCCTGACGCGGCGAAGGTCGCCGGTTCAAATCCGGCCCGGCCCACCAAATTTTTTGGGTTTAGTGTCATAGTATTACTTTTCTGCAGAAAAGTAATACTTATATAGGGTTGCCTGTAGTTCTTTTTGGGTGATTTGGAGGTGCACATACCGGACGGCTACCTAGACCCCGACGTTGCTCTGCTCTTCTACGTCCTTTCAGCGGTGTTTCTGGGGCTTTCGCTTTGGAGGGCTAGGCGTATCCTCGAGGATAGGCATATCCCACTCCTTGCAACGCTCTCCGCAGCCATCTTTGCGGCTCAGATGCTAAACTGGCCTATTCCCGGCGGAACTAGCGCACACCTAGTCGGTGGCGCCCTAGCAGCCATCTACCTCGGGCCTTTAGGCGGCGCCCTAGTGATGGCTATTGTGCTTATCGTCCAGTGCATCTTCTTCGGTGATGGCGGAATTACGGCTCTTGGAGCGAACATATGGAACATGGGCGTGGTAGACTGCCTCGTCGGCTACTACCTATATTTACTAGCTACTAGGATGCTGAAGGATACCCCGAGGGCCAAGATAATCGGAGCTTTTCTAGGAGGCTGGCTAGGCATAACTCTAGGAGCCTTCTTCTGCGGCGTCGAGATAGG